>NZ_JBPOEU010000001.1:0-188929 GCF_051251695.1 Maritalea sp.
ATACGGTTGCGCCAACCTGTTCCAAAAACCGGGTAGGTTTTCAGCTTTCTCAAAAAGCTGTGCCGATTTTCGATGTATTGGGAAAGAAGTGCCTTCAAACTCGACCGCTCACAGTATTTTTCAATGGCCGACGTGGTTTTGGGTCCAATCACACCATCTACTTCTGTTTTCACGATTTTTTGCAGTTCTGAAATGGCTCTTTGCGGACCGCTATTCACGGCATAATCGAACATGGTGAAAGCGAGTGCTTCGGGTAACTCATCCGCTCGTATTCGGCTCCAATAGTATTTGAAGTAAATTTGTGCGGCTTCAACCCGCCCCATTTGCCTAACGGCCATTTTGGGCAACTTCCACCAAGGAGAGACCTTTCGAAATCGCGCTAGTGTTTTTCTTGTTATGCCGAACTTGGTCGCGCCACCCGGGTCCCTGGGATGATCCACATAACCGCCCTCATAGCGCAAAATATGTGATAGTGCCGATTGAAATGCTTCGTTTTTGGTTGGGTCAGACATCGATTAACCCACCATCATCATTGCAGGCACGATCCCATCATCTCGCCCTACGCGCACTCTGTCAGGAATGACAGCAGGCAAAGCGATTAACATTTGCGTTCCACTTGAGGCGAACGCGGGTAACAGCTCAGAAATTTGATGTGATGCAAATCGAGGGGCAACGTCTGAACACGCGTTGACATGTTGCCAACCGTCGGAGGGGTTTAACTCAATAAAATCAGGAATGCGTGCTCCATTTACCCAAAGCTGGTGGTTCAAGCCAGACAAGCAAACTGTGCCCGACAGCGCACAGATATAAACGCTAAGGGTTTGTCGCGCGCCGCCAATTAGATCGTATGAGCAAAGCCGATATTTTGAACTCCCGCCTTGGGTATTTTCATATTGAGTTCCCGCCCCAGCAACAATTTTGGCGACCCAAAACTCTGCGAAATATCTTGCCGCCGACGGTTCTCTGATTTGGTCCACCAATTGCTTGACGATCACATCATTGGCAGCACCTACGCCACCATAATCAACGCTATCGAAATTGAATTTGGCATGGCTTGAAATTGCCGCCCCATTTTCCATTTGCAAATAGGTCGGCGCGTTAAAGGTTGAGACTGCACGTGTTTTTTCCGTTGCAAACCGACCACTATCACCAAGCGCATTGATCTTGTGTGTGCTGCCTTTGCTATCAGGGGAAAGGCCTTGCGTTAGTTCAATTTCACCAGTTTGCGAGGAGATGCGCAGAGATGACGTCCAGTCAGATCCGTTGTGGCTGACTTTAATGGCGAAGTCATCGTCGCCAGCGATGCCCATTTCAGCTCGGCCAGACCAATTGCTCTGGAATGTCATGCTCGATGTGTTTGATACACCAGCTTTGTTGATGTTTAGGCGCACATCACCTGAACCCGTCTCATCGTTGGAAAACAAGATATTGTCTGATTTCACCGCCAACTTATTGGTTGCGTCTGCTGTTGCCCCAACGCCGACGAACTGGGCGTTTTGCAACAGCGAAGGTTGTTGGTCAAATCGCTGCCAACTACCAGCCGAAAACGAAAAGAGTTCTTTACTAGGTTTCACCCAAACCAGAGTGCCTTCAACGCCCGCATGATATTGCCATCCGTTGACATCATAGGTCGCAATTTTGCGTTCTTTTCCCGACCAAATGCCTGTCGGCATCGCCCCGATGATCCAAGAGTTACCGGGTTCAGGCGATGCAGGTGGATCATTGGTTTCAACGCTCTCCACCGCGAGATGCAATAGCGCATCAATCGCTCGGATAGATTCATTGTGAGTAATATGTTTTTGCGCCTGATTGGTTTCAATCAATGGCAGTTTATGGCGATCAGTATTTGTCAATTGAAGACACCTAAATTGCTATGGCCTGGCCCAAGTGCCAAGCTAATTTCGCGGACCTTAAAATCAAATTTTTCAGGTAAAAGCCCGAAGTCGGCGGTTTGATCTGCTGTAGAATATTGGAAAATCGGCGTCCCCGTTTCGATTGTTCGTAAAACGCCTGACGTGCCGATTATGTCGACTTGAAACCCAGAAGTTGCTACGTCTTGGGCAATATCGCTGCCCAACCAGATGTTTCCGTCTGCCCGGCCACGCCTTTTCCATGAAAGAGTGACGTTGCCGGTCACATCTCTTTGGGCGCGCAAGTGAACAGGAGCCAATGGAAGGTTGGGGCTAATCGAACTGATGCAATCGATCTTCTCGCCATTAACATCGTTTGGCCCAGCCAAAGCGGCTAAACTTGAGGTTTCTAGAGTGCTTGTAAATCTCGCAGCACCGTCTATGAGCATGATCGGCGATCCGGCGGATGCCGGTGTTTGAGCCGCATATTCTGTTTTGCCCAGTCCCCGCAAAAGATCAGATATTTTGTACCTATGTGGCGCTATTAGTGACGCCGTCGCAAAGCCAATAATTTCCCATTGGGCCAGATCATTTTTAACCAATAGCCAATTTTGCCCAGCAAGCACGCGGGCTCTATCAAGAGAAGAAATATGGCCGCTAAATAGTTCTATTTCCAATTCGGATTGCATGTCCCATGTTGCTAAATTCCGGGCCGCTGAAAGTTCGGATTTCAAAATACCAAGGGCGGCAGGTTTCGTTAGTTGCGCAATTTCGAGCTGATGTTCATCAACAATATTTATGATCCCCGGCCATGGCTTGGCATAGGAGCCAACCATCAAGTGCGATGAAAACTCGTCGGTAGCGTTTATTGCAGGCACTTGAGCAAAATAAGTGATTGGCAGCGACGCAGAAGCTTCGACAATCGCTGGCGCCGGTCGATTGCGAGAAATTGCTGACGCGACCTGTGGTTGTTGACCAATGCTTTGCGCCGTCACTTGGCGGGCAATTCCGTCTACAATCTTCATGATCACATATTTGGCGGGATCACTTGGAATTGAAATGACATCTCCAACTTCAAGCGACAGCCAAGCGGTAGAAACCGAAAGACCTATGGTCTTTTTATCCTCGCTGGCCGCGTCCAATTGAAAATCTGCAATGCGTCCGGCCGCGCCTTGGTCGAGCGTAAAGGGCAGCGTGACATTGGCAATTGCGCCATCTTTTTCAGAACTGTTGCGAAACAGGGAAGCCGAATTGTAATCCGCAAGCCGGTCTGCATAGCTTACATTCACCCGGCGAACGCGCTCGGCTCGGTCTTGATGTGAGCGCTCCAATCGTCCGTCACGTTCCATGACGTAATCGTTTTCGCTAAGTTGATGCACAATATTATCGCGTTGCCTGGTCAACGAAAGCCCATCTGGCCGATCTCGCAGCAACAAATGATCTGTCTTGATCAGCAATTCCACGTCTTGGCGCGCAGCTGAAGGCGCGCTGACCAAACAGCCCTCGACGAAACTTGGCGCACTGTCATCAACTTTAAGGTCGACACCAATATCTTGGGCAATTGAAGCCGCTAACTCACTTGCTGTCGCACATCCAAATCGTCCGGTCGTCCAGTGTCCCGTGTAAAATGACGGGCTATCCGACCAAACATCTTCTCGCAACGGAAAAGCAGGAAACGGACGGGCATCCCACGCCCATAAATATGTGCGTTCCGGGTCCAGCATTTTGCCGTCATATAAAGGCGAATTGGGATTGTTGGCGGAAACAAATTTTTGTTGCTCAGGCTGCCAATGGTCATAATGGGCGCGCAAAAACTGGCGCTGCATAGTTGGCTCTGTCTGCCCGATTGAATGGTATGGCGATTTATTTTCCGCGCTTTTCGGATCGGTAAAAGCGTTGGGCTGATTAGCCCCATTATTGACCGCACCGCACCCTAGTTCTGTAAACCAAAATGGTTTTGAGTGAGGGACCCAAGCCGTCGCTACCCCCTGTCGAATGCCACCCACTCGGTTGTGGTGGGCGTTTGACCACCAGCCTTGCAAATCCTTATATTTCCAAACCCAGTCTTCGTTGTGGTCTCCGTCACTGATAGGCGAGCGGATCTGCGCATTTCTGTCAGCGTCGCTCGCATAGTACCAATCAAACCCTTCACCTCCGGCGATATTCGACTTGAGATAGTCAAGGTCATGAACGATATTCTGTTGGATGAAATCAACATTTTCGCCAACATCGCGCCAATCGGAAAGCGGCATGTAATTGTCGATGCCAATGGCGTTAATTTCGCTATCGCCCCACAGTTCGTCGAGATGAAATAGTTTATCGCCTGACGCATCTCCAGGTTGATATCCGTGATATTCGGACCAATCAGCTGCATAGGTTATCTTTGTTTGGGCACCCAGAATTGCCCTTGCGTCATGGGTGATCGATTTGAGTGCAGAAACGAAGGGAAAACTCGTGGCGTTTGCCCGGACAGTGGATAAAGCGACCATTTCCGAACCAACCAGAAAAGCATCAACACCGCCTGCAGCCCGCGCGAGATTAGCGCAGTGCAGAATAAATCGACGGTATGACCATTCGTCAGGCCCAGTGTAAGTTGGCATGTTCCCGCTGACCGAGAAATGGCTTGCCATTGCTGTTCCAACAAAGTTGCTAATCTGCGCCGCAGCACCGGCGGTTTGGTCAACTGTTCCCGTTCGACCGATCGCCGGGTTGCAGGTAACCCGCCCCCGCCACGGGTAGTTTGCCTGACCAGTTTCGCCGCTATAGGGGTCTTCAAGCTGGTTACCCGCTTCAATGTCCATCATCATGAGCGGATAGATCGTGACTTTAATCCCGCGTGCTTTAAGGTCATTAATTGCCGCGATGACACTTTGGTCACTTGGGGTGCCACCATAAGCAGGGCCACCGTTGACTTGGCTACAAACTTTTGCTTGCTGGCGGGATAACCCAGCAACGCCCCACTCTACATCCTTGATGTTGCGGTCATGCCCCATAACGCGCGGTGTAACGGTACACTCCCCGCTGCGCAGGTCATCACCAAACCAACTCACCACCAATGCGACGTGCTTTAGGTTGGGACAAAGGGACGTTAGTTCTGTGATTGAAACTTCCCAGTCGGACTTGCCCAAGGTCTGGTGACTATTTTCTGACAGAACCTCGCCGTTGCCCAATAGACGGACGCGTGGCGTGGGGTCATAGCCGAATTCTGTCGCGCCGGGGATGACGCATATAGCTTGCGTACGTTCCTCAAGATCGCCAACTGGCTTGCAAAGCTCCACAGAGATTTGCGGAATGCGGTTGCCATATGGGGTTAGATCAAGCTGTTCAAACACCAAATAGGCTAGATTTCGGTACGCGGGTGCGTTGCCGGCACCCTGCTTTCCCTCGATCAAACTATCGGCCAATTGATCTTTTGTGCCGGTGTAAAAGCGATGGTTGACCTGCCGCAGGTCCATCAATTCTCCATCCGCCCAAATCCGACCGATATGGGGCACCGTTCCTTCACAAAGACCTATGGCAAAGTTTGCCGCGATGACCTCATCTTCTGATCCGCCGATAGATTTTATGCCCCCACCCGCCTTGGTAAGCCGTTCTAGTTCCGTTGCCCAGATGATGTTGCCTGAAACACGGGACCAGCCATAAAGCCGAGAAACGGGGTGCCCTTCCCGCGAATTGAGAAGCCTGATGTCGTTGGAAACAGGCTGTGAATGTTGTCCAAACAGTTGATTATCAACCACATTGCCTGCAAGTGCGCCGACGGCTCGTCCAATGGTCGCGCCCAAGGGGCCACCAAGCGCGCCGCCGATAAACTGGCCGCCCGCAGCAAGAAGTAATGTTGCCATTTGTTAGGCTCTTTCTGGAAAACTAAATTGAGCAATAATCCGACGTCGCCACCAATTGCTAAATGGAACTTCAACGACGCCCACCCGTTCTTGCGCGTGGATAAAATGATCGCTGTCGACAATAATCCCGCAATGTTTGGCTGCAGCGCCTGCCCGCATGTTGAACAGAACGACATTGCCTGTTTTCAACGGGGAACAGTTTTGCGTGATCAAGTATTTTGCGGCAATTTTGCCCAGTTCATGGGCATGTGTCTGGTCTCGCCAATTCGCGGAATATGGCGGCAGATCAAATTGGATGTCATCGATCAGATCACGCCAGACCCCCACAATCAGCCCTAGGCAATCGCAGCCCGCATGTTTTGTGGCCGCCTGATGGCGGTATGGTGTGCCAACCCAACTTCGGGCGCTGGCGACAACTTCATTTTGGGAAGCCATCAACGTACAAGAACTTTGCCGTCCAACGGATTTTCTCGCGTTGGATATTTCAACACGAACGCTTCACCAGGGATGTGAGGAAACCCTTGGAAGTTGAGCTGGTTTGAAAACTTAGCCATGCAAGTGCTAAAAGACTTATCGCACCCAACCACCACTTTTACCTGATCGCCAACAGCAACCAGCTCATTGTCAAATTGCTCGATGAACAGCGTGACTTCATTTGTAGATTTTGCGTGTTTTACAATGCGAATGGATCGGTTCTTACGTTCGCCGCTCATCCAAACCAGTGTGCCACCATTTGCCCAATTTTGTTCCCGTGCCTCAAGACCCGTCACCGTCAGCATGTTGTTGACCGGCGGTGCTGAGACCACGCAATTGGATGAATAAAGTGGATCATTTGCGTCAATAGCACATGCAGCATCGCCGAAATTCGCATTGCAATCTCGCTGATACAACCGCCCGCGCATTTGGTTGAAAGCAATATGTTGAGATCTCAACTCTGCTTTAAAGACTCCATCTTTTTCTGTAATTTCCCCAACAATATCGCGCCGAAAATGATGCCTGACCGATGAGTCACCCCAATTCACTTTCCATGTATCAACAATGGCACCTGCATATTGGCCATCTCGGATGTGCGACGCGATTATCCGATTGTCATCCAACCATCCCATCACGTCAGATGTATCAATGGAGCTTTCACTTTTTTGCACGGTGGCGGTCGGCGAAAACCCAGCAGAGGGGTGAAATTCAAGGCCATCAAAATTTATGGCCTGATCATGATCCGTAAAACCGAGCTTCTTGTCGTTGGTCTTTGTGATTATCCAGCAATTGCAGAGACTGGTTTGGCCAGTTTCAATATGGGTTTGAAATGCAGGATCAAACGTTCTCATAAACGGACCTCGACAAGTTTGATGGTTGGTGCAATCGCGGCGTTAAAACTGGTGATTTCAATATCTAGCCGGTCAGATGCAAAACGTACTGGCACGTCAAATTCAAACCCTGCTGAAACCAGAACACCAGCCGCCGGGGCCACATTTAGTGTGACGATGCCGGTGGCTTCATCCACGCCATATTGACTTGGAGCAAGCGCAACCCCAGCAACGCCGATCAGCGCGGTTCCCGCAATTGGTTTGTTGATCTCACGAAAATAGGGATCGAACGCAGCGCCATATTTCTTCTTCAATTGAAATTGTGTTTTTATCCCATCGCCAGTGCCAATCGCTTGATCCAGCGCTGTCGGGGCGTTTTCAGACGAGCTAAAATCAATAGGGTCTTTAAACAAAAACCCATGGAAGCTGCCGCGACGCTCTTCGAAGAAACTTAAGATTGTGCGTAAATCTGCCTTTGATTTCACCCCAAAACCAGCGTCATAATGGCGGCGTGAGTGTGCCCAACGTGAATTGCGATGTTCCGCGCCAGACGATAGTTCCACGATGTCTGTCGCCCATTGTGGACCACCTCTCGCCCCTAAAGATATCTCCACTGGAAATCGAATATGATGAAAGCCCATTAGCTTGCCCTCTGCCCTCTTCTGACGGCCCCAAGCAACGATGCGCCAATCTCTGCTTCTGCATGTTGGAAACTCTGCGCATCCGTCGCGTTTACGGTCATTGAAATATGCACTGGCGCGACGGAATTGGCCGCAACACCAAGCTGGCCAGAACTATCTCGGCTTAGCGGTAAAATTGCTTCAGCCCCTGCTTCACCCGCCAAACCAATACCGCCAGAATTCGGAAAAAATGTCGGGCGGTTAATCACGCCGCCTTTGGCGAAAGCCTGAACCTTTGGCAGCACTGGATTTGCCCCCGTGAAAATACCTTGTACAAGGTCTGAGAACATCCCGCCGACCGGCTTCAGGGCAGCCTTTAGGGCAATGTCAGCAAAACTCTTCGCAATATTGTTCAAGATAGAACGTAACGAACTGCCTTTGCTGATTGCATCGCCAAGCCCTGCGGCCAATGACTTACCGACCCCATCCGCGAGTTCCTTTATTCTTTTGACCTCGTTGTCTAGGTCGTCGAACTCATCGCGCCAATTCTCAGCAATTTTCTCGTCATCATTCATTAATTTGGTCCTCATCCGGGTACTTACGCGCAAGCTCTTCAAATGAATTGCGGTCTAGATTTAGGGGAACGGGGTGGCCACTGGCTTTGGCGATCATCAGCAACTCGCGGGGGGTTAGTTTCCAAAACGCGGTGGGCGACAGCCGTAAATAGTCAAACCCAATTCGGGCTGCGTCTTCCCACGGGAAACCTGTTACTTTGGAAATTATTGCTCACCAAAAGCTGCTGCGAGCAATTTCACAGCAATCGTAGCCGCCCCACGCGCGCCACCATTGATGCTCATATTTGCCAGTTCAACATCGCTTACCGCGTTGCCACCACCACGCAGGCCCGCCCCCACAATGGCGATCAAGTCTCTGGCCGAGACCCGTCCACCCTCAAACCGTTCCGCTAGTCCATTGAGGTCGCTTGATTGCAGTGATGCTTCTAGTTCGGCTAGCGCGCCAAGTGTGAGACATAATGTGTAGGTTTTACCGTCGATTTCTGCGTCGACTTCACCACGCATTTCATTTGCCATTAAGCTGCTGCCGAAAAGCTGATTTGACCGGCACTTTCCAGCGCAATTTCGAATGAAACTTCGCTTGTGTGATCAGCAGAGAACTCCAATGATGTAATTTGAAACTGACCTTCAATCGTGCCGAAGTCTGGCAGAATAAGTTGCCAATTGCGCAACTCACCTGAGAAAAACAACTCGCGAATTCGGGCGTCTGATGTCGCATCTTTAAAAACGCCACCACCCGATATGGAGGCTGTTCTGATACCGCCGCCCGCCAATAATTCACGCCATTGGCCAGCGGAATATGAATCTGTCGTATCGATGGACTGTGCGTTAAATGACATTTGACGGGTTCGAATGCCTGCAACAGTTGCGAAGGCTCCTGCGCCGGTCTCATCAAGCTTTAACAGCATGTCCCGTCCGCTTTGTGCGCTCATGAATAATGTCCCTATATATTTGAAATATCTAAATTAAACTGGGTTTGAACCACAACTTTGGTCCAACCGTTTCGCTTTTCGATCATGGTTTGCGTGCTGATATGGCTCGCTTGAATCAGCGAGTATGAGCCGCCATCTTTGGCGGTTGAAAGCACCACGTCACATAGGCGATCCGCTATCTCCAGTGCGCGAGCACGGTGTGGTTCCGATAACCAAACATGCCAATCGATCATGTGTGTTGAAAGCGAAGTATCTTGTGCGGCACGCCACCTCGCATTATGTCGAGAGACGGTGACATAGGGTGGTTTAACTTGTTTTCCCGGTGCATCAAAAATTCGATTATTGCCAAGCAAACCGTTCAATTGAACATCCGCTAGCAGGGCCGAAACCAGCGCGGTTTGTAAGTCTTTCATCGCCTTATTCATGGCGCGACCCGATGCTCGTTGGCTCCGAACAATAGCAGCGCAAATAAGCACGCCTGCCGTTGATATCGACAACATGATCGATATCATATTGCGCATTGCCAACCTTCATGCGATCGCCAACAGAAATATCTGCGCGAAATCGGATTGTGACCGTTTTTGCCAAAAACGATGATGCAGCGTCGCCTTGTTCGCCAATGCCTGACGCTTGGGTTCGTATGTTTGCCCATACCGTTCCAATACTGGAAAAACTCGTCACCTGCCCGCCACTTGCATCAATTGCTGTCTGGCGTGAAATGAGTTCGACCCGCTGATTGAGCGATCCCAAAGCGGGGATTTTTACGCTCATATATTCATCACCTTGTAAGGGGCGACAAGTTGATCAAATCCCAGCGGCACAATAGCGCCGCTGCCCGCCATCACAACTGCTTCGCGATTTTGGTACCAATGGCCGATGAGTGTTAGCAAAGACTGTTTGAGATCAGCAGGCACATCGTCGCTGGTGTTGCCGAAACCAACTTGATAGTCGATTTCAATCGCTGCATCCTCGCGCAACATCGGTTGACCAGAAATGGATTTCGGCAGCAAAAGCTTTGCAGGTGCAGAATGGTCTGCGCCGATAAATTGGGCCAGCGGTAATATCACAGGGTCACCATTCGTGTTGAACACACGTACTGCCACTAGATTTTGAAACGGGCCAAGTGGCAATTCCACTAGATTATTTTGTGGCCAGCAATCCAAAGTCTTGCGCCAGACTTGGGAAATGAGCGCGCGCCGTGTGAGGGTTTCAACATGCACACGCGCTGCGCTGATGAGTGTTGAGATCAGTTGATCATCCACATCGTCCGACACGCGCAAAAAGGTCTTGGCGGTCTCAAGGGTGACCGGCTCGACCGCAGGCCCTGTTAACAAAAATGATGTCATGGAAACTCCATAAAAGGGCCGACCCACCAAGCGAGAGGAAACTTGATGGATCGGCAAACTCAGTTCGCTATCAAAGAATTAGCTGGCTGAGTATTTGAGCAATTTGATTGCATCGAAGTCCAAGACGCCGCCGCCGACACGTTTGGTCGTGTAGAAAAGGACATATGGTTTTGCTGAATATGGATCGCGGATAACGTTCACACCCAACCGATCAACGATGAGGTAGCCACGACGAAAATCACCAAAAGCAATCGGCGTGGTGTTTACCCCGGCGTCAGGCATGTCCTCAGCTTCGACAAGTTGAAAACCCATGAAGCTAGGGCGCATACCGGGCTGATGACTTGGTTGCCACAAATAATTGCCGTCTGAATCTTTAAGTTTACGCAACTGTGCTTGAGTTCGGCGGTTCATCACCCAACTTGCATTTTGGCGGTAGCCAGCCTTCAGATTGTAAACAAGATCAATCAATACATCGCTGGCGTTAGATGAAGGCAAGTCACCCGCCTCACCTGTTGGCACATAACCAATATTGCCCCAAGACCAACTACTATCATCAACCTGCGGTGCATTCAGAAAGCCAGTCGGCTTTTTAACGCCATCGCCTGCAATAAAGGCAGCGGTTTCTTGCTCGGCAAAGGCCACTTCAACTTCTTCAGCAATCCATTGCTCCACATCGACTGCGGCATCATCAAGGAAACTAGCGGTCGCCGCAGGCATCGCATAAAGCTCAGTCGTTGGATATTCAATTTCAGCCAAGGTTGATGCGGATGTTTCAGGCCGCGCGTCCTTTTCGCCAACCCAGCCAACGGCAGGCCCGGAAATTGCGATGGGTTTTTTGTAAATAGCAGAAGAAACTTGGCGAATACTCGCGATTGAACGGATCGGCGAAATCGAAGCGAGACGTCGACCGATATCTTGGTCTGTTTCAGCTGGAACCAAATATCCGCCATCAGCATTTACACCAACGGACAAGGACTTTTCTTCGCCCTTGCGGACATAGGCTGAAAAGGCATCTTTATACTCTGTATCACCAGCCAAAGTTCCAGCATCTTGTGCCAAACCCGGGCGCATTTTTTGGCCCAACAAATGGTCCATCGTTGCCTTTTGATTGTCCATCGCGGCATTCAAACGATCAAGTTTTTGATCAAACAACACATCATCATTTTTGGTTTCAATTGCCATCAGACGCGCATTGTTGGTAGATTTAAACTCATCAAATGCATGCATAAAGTCGTCAAACAAATGCGTAACGTCGTCGTTGGCGTCAGCACGTGCGTGTGCCTTCACCTCAAGGTCGTGAGACTGGGTGGTAGTCATTGATATTCCTTATTGAGTTGAGGTTAGTAGCTTGGTCGCCTGCTTGATATTTTGCGCCAATTTGGGCGCACTGATGCGCGCCACGTCGAGCATTGGAAACGTTACGATTGAGATTTCCCAAAGGTCGATTTCAAATAGCCGTCTAGAGACAGCACGGGATTTCGCCGATGCGCGAATGGTACGAAAACCAATGGAAAGCCCATCAATTCCCCCCTCGCGGACAAGTGAAATAAGCTCTCGCCCGCGCGCAACATTTTCACTTAGTTGGCCGGTTACTTTTAAGCCTACATCGGTTTCTCGGATCGAATGCCAAACGCCAATCGGCTCTTTGGGATCGTGCTGAAACAACATGCGAATTTTGCTTGCACCGCGCGTGTTAATCGATTTCTCGAACGCCCCACGCATAACAACATCGCCGCCCTGATCGATCTTGCCAAAAATGCTCGCATAACCGGAAAAAATGCCGTCTTGGCTTATCTTAATGGTCATTTTGATTTTGAGGTCGCAGATTTTCCGGTCGCACGGCGCGATACCAGCCTGCGAGGTGGAGATTTGACAGACGAGGACTTGGCAATGCTGGAAACAATATTCCAGGCAAATTGTTGAAATTCACTTTTAACGGCATCAGACATGATGGCATTTCCTTTCAATTTTCGGCCTTAGCCTTTTCGCTTGAACAGCTTGTTGATCGCCGTAATTTCGTTGACGAAATGGTCAAAACGACTGTTGGCGATGGCCAATTCTTTCAGTGTCCAAACCAGTAAAGCGCTTGAACTTGCAGCCCACAAAAAAAGAGCGAGGTGCGCTAAGTCACCTCGCTGTGCAAATGTTTGAGCAATTTCATTCATTTAGTCCTCCCTGTGCTCCGTATTTACGGGGCTAATATTGCTTGAAGTATGTTTTGGCAGTCCGATCAGCTCGCGCTTTTCGTCCGCAGTAAGGGTGTTGATGGCGTCGATTTGCGCCCAGTTCGCTAAACGCTCATCTGCAATGGCTTCGATGACCTCAAAATTGGGCACCAAACGCCATTCACCGGGGATTGCAGTTCGCAAACATCGTGTCAGCGAAGCGCAGGTTTTTACCATCTGTGGGATGATGGTTTGCCGCCAAAATGCGCGGTTTGCCTCGCGATAATTCGAATATGTGTTATCGCCTGCAAGACAAAGCAACATTGGGGGTACGCCAAACGCCATCGCAATATCACGCGCGGCGCTGTTCTTGGTTTCTATAAAATCCATATCGCGTGGGGACATGGACAGTGCCTTCCAATCCAGCCCGCCTTCCAAAACCATCGGACGGCCTGCATTTGTGGCCCCTTGAAAACTATCGTTAAGTTCGGATTTTAGTCGTGCGAATTGGTCAGCGGTTAAATTCCCCGCCTCTGCGCTGTAAATCAAAGCACCTGAAGGTCGCGCCGCATTGTCGAGCAGTGACTTATGCCACTCGCAAGCCTTATTGTGCGTATCAATTGCATCCATCGCTGCGCTGATTGGCGCAAGCCCGGAATGGTCGTTCGTTGGGTGAAAATTGCGCAGATGAATAACCGGCACCGGATTATTCTTATTCGGCGTAATTCGCCGTTTTTTGCTGCCAACTTTGTAATCATACGCGTTGATCCAACCGTCATTGCCCACGACGGGGAAAACGCGGTCTGGTCGCAGCGGGTAAAGCTGAAATTTCGCATCGTCGAACTGCAACAACTCCAAATAGGCGTTACCGCTCAATTGAAGGTGCGCGAAAATTGTTTCCAGCAATTCAGGACCCGCGCAGTCAGGGTTTGGCGCACTCAACAGATCAAGCACCGGATGAGCAGCCAGGCGCTCCCCGCCATCATCGACCAGTAACGGCACCCTCGCCGCACTTTGGGCGATCAATGTCACCGAGCGATGGGCAACCGGGTTTTTCATCAAGCCATGTTGGGCAAATGAGGCATAAGACCGACCCGACCAACTGGCAGATTGTGTATCGACCATCGAAATATAGGAGTGCGCCGATTTCGTTTCGGCAGGTGGAAGCGCCCGGCGCGAAAGCAACCGGTCAAAGATATTTCCCATAAGAAACCTTCAAAAAAATTTAAATGTTGCGGATGCGTGGTCGATTTGAATTGACCAAAACCAATTCAGATATGGCCCAAACCAGCGCATCTAACCTGTCTGGCGAATGTCCGTTGGAACGTCCGTCGGGCGAGAAGTTGCACATCTCGTCCTCCAGCTCTGCGAACATGCCAACATGGTGGACCAGTCCGCGCTCATAAAGCAGCGCAACTGGCTCGGCCCGCAGCCATTTACCGCGTTTCGCATGTACTGTTTTTACCGGCAATGTGGGGTTAACCTGATGCAGAGCATTCACCACCAAATCACCGCCTTGGTTGACTTCGGCAACCACACAATCTGCTTGAAACTGCTCGAAAAGTTCCCCCACCCGTGTTGCCCATTTAAGGGGAGACGCGCGACCAATTGTGCCGTCAGCCAGCACATAAACTTCGTCTTGTCCCAGCGCCGCAATCACAATTCCGCAATTATCAGACTTCTCGTGACTGGAAATTGGCGGGTCAACCGCAACCACAATCCGTTGGATGTCAGGGGCATGTTTTATCCGGTATCGATCCATTTGCGCCCTTGTCCAAAGCGCATCATCGCTGCTTTCCAAAATCTCGCCGTCTAGTTCCTGCCGGCCAAGCGAGGTGCCCTTATATTGGCTCACAATATTGGTCAGGAAAGACGGCGATAAGTTTTGTCTATTTTCATCTGTTTTCACCTTTGTGACTTTTGAATTTTCGGCTTGTATGAGCTGTTTCAGCAGCTTGATCGGTTTAGGTGTCGTGGTGACCATTTGCTGGGGCTGTTGCCCAATGCGCAAACAGAATTGAAGCATGTTCCATGCCTCTTCTGGGGCAGGCCACTTGCATAATTCATCGCTCCAAGCGCAGGAAAACTGTGGGCCACGTAAGCTTTCCGGATCACTGGCCGAATAAAGTCGCGCCGTCGCCCCATTTGGCCATTCCAGTAAATTTCTCGCCCGGTGAAATGTCGGGCGTTCTTCCGGAGGGTGGATGGCCAGCAATCCTGAGTGCCCCTCCACCATAATCGAGCGCGCATCGCTGATTGTTTCACCAATCAATGCGATGGGGCTTTTGGGGTGGCTACAGGTCGCATTTTGGCGAACCCATTCGGCACCTGCGCGGGTTTTACCCGCACCCCGTCCACCCAGTAAGAGCCAAGTGGTCCAATCGCCAGCTGGTGGAATTTGCGATGGTCGCGCCCAGATTGACCAATCAAATTTTAGCTTTAGCAGTTCAGGCTCGCTGAGTTGCGAAAGCAGATGATCAATTCTGTTCATTCATACCATTGGTATTTTGCGCGTTTTTCATATTCTGCGCCAGTACTTCACGGAGCAGCTTTAACGCCTTCCCGTCTGATTTTTGCACGCCGGAAGGTTTGTCCTCACCGCCCAGCTCGATCAGTTTCTCAAATGTTTTTGCAATATTTCCCAAGGCAACCACGTCAACGGGCCCATCCGGCGAAATTCTTTGGTCAATTTGTTCCAATTGCTTATTCAGCACGCCATACATGCGTTCGATGAATTCTGCCTTTTTAACTTGGCGATCAACCCGACGTTTTGGCCAATGCTCTCTTTTGGCCTGACTGTATAGGCGAGAACGGGTGACCGAAAATTCTTCACATAAATCTGAAATTGTCCCCTCGCCGCTTGCATATGCGCGTGCGATCTCGGTCCAATTGGGTTTGGATTTGCTCAACGTTCCGCCTGTCATAGAAAAACAAAAGGCAACCACGCTATTCGCTGGTTGCCATCTTGGCCGCACTTCTTCGACCATACCCAGAACTTAGCAAACAACCGTCACGCTGTCAAGGATTATATTCCTATTTCTGGAAATTTTTCTTATTTGGGTTCTTCGCTTGGGTCAAATTCGGGCCAACCCACAATATGGTCTTCCCAATCGCTTTCCTGCACTTTTTCTTCCGAAATCGATCGACCCTTCACCGAAATCCCTGCATCAATAACCGTCTGTTTATCGCCAGAAACCAGTGGGTGCCACCATGCAAGCCCCTTGCCCTCTTGCAAACGACGATAAGCACAGGTCACCGGCATCCATTCAATTTCACCCACATTCTTTGGGGTCAGTTTAATGCAATCGGGCACAAGGGTTTGACGATTTTTATAGTCGGAACAGCCGCATGTTTCTTCATTCATCAGTGAGCAATGGACGTCAGACGTTACGATTTGTCCGGTGTCTTCGTCCTCCAATTTGACCAAACAACACCGCGCACAACCGTCGCACAACGACTCCCACTCCGCCTCGTTCATCTCATCAAGCGATTTCGTTTCCCAAAAATTCATCGTCAATCGCCTTGTTTCGATCAAAAAATTGCGCCATCAATTGCTAAATGTTGCATAATGCTCACTTAATGCACTTAGCGTTAAGGCTCAAGCATTTATGCCAGTTCTAATAATTTGAAGTTTGGACAAAGAAACCTGTGTCGGATCCGTTTTATCAAAAGAAGAAAGGCCGCAAGACATCCAAGTTTATTCGGCTTGATTCTTGGCTGGATTCTTCGCTGTTCGAAACGTTTCAATCGCTTGGGATCGGTTACCAGCGGTTCGGTGATTTCATGTCGCGGTTTCATGTCTCTGGATTTCGACGCTTTGTGGTTGAAATTGTTTCCGACGGCATGACATTTTTCGCGCTTGGGCTGGTTTTAATGACCGCCTTGGCCATTCCTTCGTTTCAATTGACCGCCACCGGCGAATTCAATGAAGTCGACGACTACGCAATTACCTTTTTAGACCGATATGGCAACGAAATCGGGCGACGCGGCATTCGTAGCGACGACAGTTCAGAATTGGCGACGTTGCCTGAATATTTGATCAACGCAACATTGGCGACCGAAGATCGACGCTTTTACGAACACTTCGGCATCGATATTTTGGGCATTGCCCGCGCTATGGTAACCAATGTACGCGCTAGTTCGTTTGTGGAGGGCGGTAGCTCAATCACCCAACAGCTGGCAAAAAACCTATTTTTGTCGTCAGAAAAAACGATCTCACGCAAACTGCATGAGGCCTTTTTGTCCCTTTGGCTTGAGTCACATTATAGCAAAGATGACATTCTGAAATTATACTTCGACCGCGCTTACATGGGCGGTGGAAATTTCGGCGTTGCAGCGGCTGCCGATTATTACTTTGGTAAGAAAATTCAAAATGTTTCGCTTGCAGAAGCTTCCATGTTGGCTGGCCTTTTCAAAGCCCCCACCAAATACGCACCCCATGTCGATTTAGCGGCAGCAAGGGGCCGCGCTAATGACGTGCTAACCAACATGGTCCAAGCGGGCTTTATGACCGAGGGCCAAGTTACAGCGGCTCGATTTGCGCCAGCTACGCCAATAGATCGCTTTGATGATGTTGAATCACCGAACTACTTTCTTGATTGGGCGTTCATCGACGTCAAAGAAATCATCAAAGATTATCCCGTCGGATCCGCGTTTGTGGTGCGCACAACGGTAGATCCAGTATTGCAAAAGCACGCCGAGAACTCTGTAAATTCGCTATTACGCGAAGAAGGCGCAGCATATCGGGTGGAACAAGGCGCAATGGTTGTGATGGAGCCAGACGGTGCCGTCCGCGCCATGGTTGGGGGATCTGACTATGGAAAAAGCCAATTCAATCGGGCGACCAGCCCAACCCGACAACCGGGCTCGTCATTCAAGCCATTCGTTTATGCGACGGCGTTAGAAACAGGCAAGTTCAGGCCAAGTACCGTTATCACTGACGGGCCAATTTGTATTGGTGATTGGTGCCCCAAAAACTATGGCCGCTCCTATGCCGGGCGGGTGACGCTTAAAAGCGCGTTAGCGCGTTCCATCAACACTGTACCTGTTCGGCTGTCCCAGTCTACCGGGCGTCAACCTATCGCCGACCTCGCGCATAAAATGGGGCTTCAAAACTCTTTTCCTGTAACAAGATCGCTCGCTCTTGGGGTGGTGTCTGTTAGCGTATTGGACATGGCCTCCTCCTACGCCGTTTTTGCGAATGAGGGAAAAAAGGCAAAAGGGTTTGGCATCAGTCGAATATCTAACCTAAAGGGCGATGTCATTTTCGACGCGAAAAAAGCCTACATTCCTGAACAAGTGCTCAAAATCTCCACCGTTGAAGGCATCAACGAAATGTTGCGGGCAGTTGTTACCTCTGGCACCGGCAGACGCGCCCAAGTCGCAGGAACACCTGCTGCTGGCAAAACCGGCACGACCCAATCCTATCGTGATGCGTGGTTTGTTGGGTATACTGGCAACTACGTTGCTGCAGTTTGGTACGGCAATGACGATTACACGAAGACCAACAATTTAACAGGCGGTCGACTGCCAGCGCAAACATGGCAAAAATTCATGTCCTATGCTCATTCCAATACGCGTATTGCGGATTTGCGAGGTGCTGATTTTGAACGCTTGTCGGAAACTGAAACTGCAATATTGGACGAAAATGATGATAGTTTGCAGCTTGTGCGCCCGCCTTCACTAACCGAAGCCGCTGGCGAAAAACTACGTCGATTGGAACGCGCTCTTGAAGACCTTGCTCTACGGCTCGGAACCACTAGTTCTGCTGATATCTCTCCCTCAACCGATAAATCAGTCCCGTTAGGCTAGCCGCGTGTTCGCAAAGTTCATCTATTTGTGCCTGACTTTGGCTGTTGCCCTTAGCGTTGGATTTGGCTCTGCCTATTTTATGCTTGAGGATGGACGTCAGCTTTCTGCCCAAAAATACGGGTCATGGTATGGATGGCCAAATTCAGGTGCAGCTGACATCGATCCTTACTTGAAAGCCAGTCTCGCGCGGTCTGGAAATTTGCAAATGGGCCGCGCTGAAGGCGTTGTGTTCACCGCAGACACGGACGATGATGACATTTCCCTTAGTGCAAATTGCAGCTACCAGATTGCAGGCACAACCCCCAATGCATCGGTTTGGACGTTGCGCATTCAACATGCGCAAATTGGTGGGCAAGTTATTGATCCGCACTATTTGGTCAGTTCAGAGATCGTTTATAATTCGGATGGCACCTTCAACATCAACGTGTCGCAAAATGTTCAACCCGGAAACTGGCTGCCCATACTGTCGGACAAAGAATTTGCCTTCATCATGACGTTTTACGATACCAACGCATTTTTGGTGGTTGGAAATGAAGTCGCTCGTTTGCCATCTGTTCGCAAGGTGAGTTGCCTGTGAGCAAGTTTTTCACCCACATTTTTGCAGGATTGGTGCTGGGTGGCATTTTCCACCTGGCGTTCATTTTAATCCTACCCGGCCAATCAATGCACAATGCATGGACCACGATTGATCGATTGGGTACAAAAAACCAAATGATGGTCATCAAAGCCACGGGGGACAGCGCCTGGTCCCGGCTTAACCTAGACCCGGCATTTGTTTATGCAGCGTGTCAAATTGATCTTTCAGATGGACCTGTATCGATTTCAGGTAGATTACCCTCAGCGTTCTGGACGGCTTCTTTGATCGCCAAGGACGGAAGTGTGCCATATTCGACGACCAGTCGAACCAGCAACGATCGCGACTTCAACATCGCGACCTTCAATCCATCACAGTCAAGACGATTGACCAATGCCGAGTTTGAATTGGACCCGACATTGCTGATCATCAAGCTTCCAGCTGACGAATATGTTGCAATTATCAGAGTTTTACCCGCCCACCGCGCATTGGCGAAAGCCTATCGAGAAAACCTTGCAGATTTGACTTGCAGCACTCTCTAAATAGGCGGGCGGCCTTTGATTGGCCGCCGGCCTATTGGTTATTTTAGATACACGTCGTCAGTCGGTTTTTCCATTTGCGTGGCATAGCGCGAATCTAGCAATGGGAACTTTTTATCGTGATTGTAGCTTTCATCGGAAAACGGATCACAGAACTCACCGTTTTTGGCACGTCCAACCAACACCGCGAAACGGTTTAAATACTCATTTGCGGTGTGCGCTTCTTCGTGCGGCGTTTCCACCAACAAGCGATTGAGCGCAACGTCGTAGGATTTATATCGATAGTCCACAGCGCGCGCGAACCAATTGATTACGTTCTTGTTTTCATACTCGCGAGCCAACACCTGTTTTTTAACTTCGCGGTTTTTCGCATAAAGTCCTTTGAGAGCAACTTGGCGGCGGCGCTCAATTTCCATCACTTTGCAAATGCTGGCAAAGGCACCGGGAATAGTCTGAATGTCGTCATTCGCGTCCTCAGCCAAGCGCATATAGCGACCACGCGAAGATGCATATTCGTCTAGGCGTAAATGGCGATAATATCTGTCAGTGCGAAAATTCAGGTCAACAGGTTTGCCAATTCGGGTGCGCTGCATTTCAATTGCAGAATCAAACATCCAATCGCGCGCGTGGTTCGCCACCAAAAACCGCCAGACGCGGTCGCGCATCTCTTTTTCTTCGTTTGTTAAATTGAACAGGGATACCGGTTCTTTATTTTGGTGAGCGATAAGCGCACCAGCACGCGGCAAAACTTCGTCATGCAACACATCTGACTGAACGCGACCAAAGTCGCCTACAGGGCGCGCGCACGCAGCCAAAGACACAACCAGTCCAACCAGACTGATTGCCTTTAGTAAATCAACGATGCTTGTTCCGACCTTTGTCGTGCTTTGATCGCAAACGTTCATCGTGAATTTGTCTTTCATACCGTACTCCAGGAAATATTATAACGTCGCCGTTCCTACCGACAGTATCCCTGTCCTTGCACGGTTTGCTCTTTTTCAAAAATGATAGGATCTTCCCCATGGGAGACCTCACAAAACTGTGTTTAGTTGACTTTCTTGTTCACAAAAACTCACTGACTCTATTTCCCGATTGAAAAACCGGGGACAAACCCATTAAGAAATCGTCAAGGTTAACAGTCTGCTAACGAATTGATGGAATTAGTAAGTTAATTGATTTGTTTTGAACCAATTTAGTGATTTTGGGCGATTATGATCGGCTTTCAACCCTACGAGACGTTTCAGCTGCTAATTGAAACTGGCGGCGTCGACAGAGCAAACACTCTGCTTATCGCGGCATGCGACGCCTATTCGCGTCGTCCAAAGCCATTGCCGAACGAACGTATGCAGTTTGAAGCCCTCGCCCTGCGCCTATTCCCAACAGCGACCCCTTCTGCACGCCAACGCGCAGCATCCAAGCTTGCGCGCTCGCCTCACCTTTCCTCGGTCTTGGAAAAACTTGTGGTTGACCATATTGGTGACGAGTTGGGTTTCTTTTTAGAAACCAACGAATCTATTTCAGAAGAAATGCTTTCCAGCATCGTTGAAGAAGGTAATGTTGAAAAAGTCGCGTTGATTGCCAAACGGAGCGGTCTATCGAAAAAACTTGTCAGTCAGATCTTCCCGGTGAACAGCCGCAAAGTTTACCGCTCGCTGGCAGAAAATCGGTCGATCCATTTCTCTGGGCCTTATCTGCGTGCGATCAGCAAAGCGGCTGGTATGGACCAGCAAGTGGCTCATTCGCTTGCCGCGCGGGAAGACTTTGATAAAGCATATCTGTTGGCTGCATTTTTTGACCTTTCCGAAACTGAGCGACTTGAAGTTCTAAAGTCATTCCAAGGCCGCAAAATTCCGCGCACAAATATGCATCGGACATACGAGCATATCTCCGTTGCAACGGCTGAATTTACACAAGCCATGATGAAATTGTTGTCGAAGAATCGACGCCCAGAAGTCACACGGCTACTGGTGCAAATTACAGGTTTGGATGAAGTTCGCTGCGGTGAAATTGCACATGACGCAAGTGGTGCTGCATTATTCGTTGTTTTACGCGCATTTGGTTGTAATGAATATGATGGACTAAAAGTGCTCATTCACGCAACAGCCCACGACCAAAACAACTCCGGCGCGTTGGCGCAATATACGCGTTTATTTAAGCAAATTGAGCCTGAAGCCATGGTGTTTGCCATGTCGGTTTGGCGTGGTGATGTTGAAATGACTGCGTTGGCGCGGGAAGCAAATTCTGCTCCAATTTCGCACAAGCCTCTTGCGCCATACAGCAAGCGTACGCCTGAACTTGATCGGGCAGCGGACAAAGCATCGGATTCGGTCGAACGGGCAATGGAAGCCGTGCAAAAGCTTCGCGGCAACAAAGCTTCCTAACTCAAATCCGATATTGCTAGGCCCAGTTCGTCATCTCTGGTTTCAATTGAAATAACCCAAAAATCTGGATCAAAGTCCGCTTCTTTTTCAATGCGTTCGCGCACGTCTGTTGGCGTGCCCGCCTCTATGCGGCGCATAAACTCTCGGTCTGAAACGTCCGGGTTGGTTGGCGCGGGTGAAAAAAGCGAAACTTTGCCGTTCAGATGATCAACTTCAATCCAAATCTGCCCCGCATCCACATCCCCGCGTCGGGACACAACACAAAAATTGCCAACATTATTGTGTCGTCGCACAAAGGCGGACACCCAAATGTCTGCGCGCAATTTCGACATGGGGTTAAAAGTCCGGGTTGGCCGCTTTGAGCAACGTGATCAATTCCGGGCTTACTTCGCCTGTTTGATCATAATTATTGAAGGATTCGAATTTGCGAATTGCTGTGGAGGTAGATTCTCCCAAAATGCCATCGATCTTGCCCACATCATATCCCAAGGCATGAAGCCCTTTTTGAATTCGAACCACCATATCTGTGGTCAGAGCAGGTTGATTGGTCCCATTTGGGTTTGTTTTCTGCGCGATCTGCAACAATGGGTCTCCACTGCCAACTTGGGTCGGCATCGTTTGCGACTCAGTTTGCGGTTTGGCAATTGTGCCGGTCGATAGAATAGCAATTAATGCGTCGTTGATGGCGCCAGTTGCTTCCAGTCCATTGTTCACTTCAAATTCGCGGATTGCTGTCGCCGTTTTGGGTCCGTAATAGCCGTCTACTTTTTCTTGAAAATAGCCAAGATCAAACAGTTTTGACTGCACAAGAAAAGCATCTGGATTGCCAGTAACCGGTCCAAAATCAGATCGCGTTGCATTGGGTTGTGCTGATGTGTTTGTCGATTCGAGCGTTGGACGGCTTGGCGGCGGCGTAAACTCCTCCACCGGCTGCGTAACTTGCACGTTGGCCGTTTGCACACTGGTCTCTCCCGCAAACAATGGGGCCGGATGCCCATCGGTTTGAAGGAAAAGCGCATTGGATGCTGCCCAGCCAAGGGATATGCACATTGCCGCAGCAAAAACAGTATTGGCCGGCGACTTTGCCATAGCCTTAAACATGGGTGCGAAAGTTTCAAATTTTAGACCTGGCATACGTAGCTGCGGCCCCTGATCAATGTTGGCATAGTTTGCCATGGTAATTCATCTCCCAATTAGCCTGCTTTTGTGTGCAAATTTTGGCGCTGTTTGCGTTCTTCTGCAGCAAACTGCCGATCACTTAACTCTTCAAGAACCCCAGTTTGTTGCTCAGGTCCTGGTCCATCAATTGGCAGATCGATTGTGATTTCAGTGCCTTTGCCCAATGTGGATCGGATACTTACATCACCATCGTGTAACTCTGTTAGCCCCCGCACAATAGACAGCCCAAGGCCAGTACCCTCATATTGTCTATTAAGGCCATTTTGTGCCTGGAAAAATGGTTCGCCCAAACGATCAATGTCGGACTGAGCAATACCAATACCCTCATCTATTACCCGCATAGATATTTTCTTACCGATCACCCGCATGTCCAAGCAAATGGTTGCATCCTGCGGACTGAATTTTATGGCGTTTGTCAAAAGATTGATGAAAATCTGGCGACAGGCGCGTTCATCTGCCAATATTTTTGGCAAATATTTGCCTAACTTGGCTTCCAGTTTGATGTTCTTTTTGTCTGCAGCATTTTTCACAATCGCAAAACATGGCCCAACCAACGTTTCTGGAGAAAACTGCTCTGTTTGAATCTCAAACTTACCTGCTTCGAGTTTGGACATATCCAACAACATCGTAACTGTATCGAGCAAATGAGTGCCCGACTGCTTGATTAGCTCAGCATATTCCAAATGGTCATCCGATAGTTCCCCACCGATATTGTTGATCATCATGTCTGAAAATCCAACAACAGCATTTAGCGGCGTTCTTAGTTCATGCCCAATGGTCGCCAAGAACCGAGATTTAGCATCATTGGCCGTTTCAGCCTGTTTCTTTGCGTCTTCCAAGTCAGATTCTTGTGATTTTCGCACGGTGATATCACGCATAATAGCGATCACCTCAGAACGACCCTCATCATTCTTGCGCTCATGAACAGCCGATAGGGCAACTTCCACCCAAACGAATTCAGACTTTTCTTCTCGATCGCAGCGGATGCGGACATCAATCGTTTTTGCTTCGTGCTTATACCCGACGTCGGCGATAGCACTCATATACTTTGGGCGATCCAGAACGTGGACACGTTGTAAAAGTCCACTGCCAGCCAATTCATATCGGCGGCAACCAAAAAGGGTTTCCGAAGTATGGGAGAGATAGATCAATTGACCGTCAGGCGCATATCGAGCGACTGCATCGCGAACGCTCTCGACTAAATGCTTAAACGCGCGAACTCGTCCCTGATCATGGGCCGAAATTGCACGTTTTAGTTCAATAAATGAAACGATCAACAGCACGTAGGCACAGATGATAACCAGCAAAGCCAACATCTGAGTTGAAACAATGCCTGTTTCGACCTGCAAGCGCTGACCGCTCGCCAAGATTGCAAACTGTGCAGCCAAAGCGCTAAGTGCCAAAACAACGCCTGCGCCATATGTTTTTGAATGACCAAGGGCATACCCATAGATTGTGGCGGATATGACGATCGCGACACCTGCATAAATGGTATTCGGATCTAAAAATGTAACAAACGGCCCTGCCAAGCATAAAGCAACAGCCTGAACAAAAATCGATGCCTCTGGCCCAACCTTGCGGGCAATCATCATCGAAATCGAATATAGAAAAGTCGCACCGGCAACCACCATAGCCAACTTCGGTTGACCTGATGCAAAAAGATAAAGGGTTAAGGGCAGCGCAGCGATTGCAATCACCATGCTGGCGCGCGTGTTAAATTCCACCGCACTGGTTCTCACCTGATTGAGATTATCGCCAAGTTTACTGCGGTTGGAAGGCTTGAGCCAAACAAACAGTGCAGCCAAGAGGTTACGCATTACAAATTGCCACTCGATGCAAATTAACTGATAGCCCAAACTCTCACGCAAGAAGCTAAGACGACATTAAATAGGCCCATATGAGGCTCAAATCTGCATTGGTTTTTTCCGGCGTGGTAAACAAATTCTTTTCATGTTCATTTCATCTTCAATTGATGGAAAATTGGCAGATAGATAAAATTTTAGCTTTTTGTCGCACGCAGGATTTACATCTGATGTGTAATTTGGCCTCAACGGAAATTTTTGGTCGGGGAAAATGTTTTTAGTTCGTTGTACATTTTGGTTAGCGGTAGGCTTCATGGTGATTAAGCCATTTGTGTTGGACCCCAACACGGCTGTCGCTATAGCCAATTCAACCTTACAAAGCGGGAAAAACATTGCCATCGAGCAAGCGCTGCAGCTGGATTGTAACGATGCTACTTGCACCACGATTAAAACTGTTGCTGCGGTGAGTGCATTGACATCAAACCAGTTAAGCGTGCCGACACTAAACAATAAAATTGAGGAAGGTGGTCCAACACCTCCTCTTCGCCCAGACTGGGCAAACTGAACCAACAAGAGGCCGCATCACTTCCCCGATGCTACTCCAAATGCGGTTTCTACTCGAGCCACAACACTTCCCCGGTGTTGCGGCTCTTTTTCTTCATGGCGAAATTCTCAAACATATACTAATAAGAGACAAATTTTGATGGGGTGAGTCATGGACTTCGATGAAATCAAGGAAAGCTTGGAATTCTTAGACGATTGGGAAGACAGATATAAATTTGTCATCGATCTTGGAAACGAGCTTCCAACGTTGCCAGAACACGAAAAATCGGCAGCCAGCAGAGTTGAAGGATGTGTTTCCCAAGTTTGGCTGGTGGTCGACGAGGCCGAACAACAAAAGTTGAATTTCCGAGGCGATAGCGATGCTATGATCGTTAAAGGGCTCGTGGCCATTGTTGTTGCATTGTTTTCGAACAAAACGCCAAAAGAGGTGCTCGACACGCCCGCTCAAGAGGTATTTCAGGAGATTGGGCTAAACGAACACCTAACGTCACAGCGGGCTAACGGTCTTCGGGCGATGATTGACCGCGTTTATGCGGAAGCGCGTGCGCGCGCCGCTTAGTGATATCAGGCGCGCACAGCATTTTTGAGAGAACTTCAGCGCCAGTTGTTTATTTGGTTGCCGGTTGCGGTCACTTGCAATTGCAATAGCTCTGCGACCTGTTCTAACCCCATCCGTAGGATCAATTTGGCGCTTCTTCTTGGCCAACGGCGCTCGAACTCCACCTGCTGTAACCCTTTGTCAAATCCACAAATATCGATGACCACACCGGCGCAATCCTTGGGTAATCGGCCGGTTATATCTGCAAGACGTGTCCGACAATCAATCGCCATATCAGATATGTCATTGTCGTTACCTTGCGAGTTCCGCTTGGTTTGAGAAAGCTCTGATAGATTTTGCGTAACACTTGGACGTAGCTGGCTCCTCTCAACGAGGGACGAGACCCGGTTCGCTGCCAGAATGTGATGAGGGGACAAAAATGCGGCTTCCCCATTACTGCCCTTTGACAATCTTAAAATCGTACAGTTTTCACTTTGAACAGGTTGATTGTCGACATTCATTACACTGGCGGTCTTTTCTCCGATCAACAATAATTGCTGGCGCTTTAGCCATGAACGCGCTTCCTTTGTAGGGGAAAACTGACCCTCCTTTTGAGACAAAACACCTTGCCTAAGTAACGAAATGCAATCGGCATTAGGCAATGAACAACGAATTTTGCCACTGATCAGTGTAACAAGATTTTCGTCGCTCAATTGCATCGTTTGGCCAAAGAGCATACGGACGAATTTCATCTGTCTGCGCATATCTCTCATTGGGCAGAGCTCTTTTTACAATTAGGTTGCTGAGTGATGGCAAATTTCAAAATCTGCTCGAAAGATGTCAAAACGGCATCGAACTCTCTATTGTCGCGCAAGTCCTCTATTCGAGCGCAGGCATGGGAAACCGTGGTCCGGTCGCGACGAAACAAAACGCCTGTTTTTGTCAGTGAGTATCCCAGCGCCACATGTGCCAAATACATTGCAACTTGCCGACAAAAGGCAATATGCGCGCGAGAACGAGAAGTACAGCGAATGTCATGCGCCGAAACCCCGTTCACTGCGGCAACCAGACCAATGATCATATCAATATTTTTGTAATTGCTGTGTTCGAGCCGGTCTGACATCGGCAAGACGGAATATCCAGAATTTGATTTAGTATTTGAACTTAAAACATGCATCATTATAAACACTTTCGTAATAGGTATATATTCCTATAACGTGTTTTTAGTGAGGCGGGGATAAATAGGGGTGGTGGATTTTATCAAAATTTGAATAAAGCTTTAGGTTTCTTAGAGAAATCAACATTCTCCACAACCCAAAGTAGAACGAAAAATGGGCCGCTAAGCGACCCATACTGAAAATCTTCCTAAGAAACTTGTTCGCTAGCTCGCCGATTTGCGGCCCAAGCCCATTTCTCTTGCGAGGCGTGACCGTGCGGCAGCATAGTTTGGCGCAACCATTGGGTAATCGACAGGCAGACCCCATTTTTCGCGATATTCAGCAGGAGACAAGTCGTAATGAGTTCGCAAGTGTCGTTTGAGCGATTTGAATTTTTTGCCATCTTCCAAACAAATTATGTAATCAGGCGTAATCGACTTTTTGACCGATACCGCAGGCTTACGTACTTCCTGGGCAGGAACTGCCTCTTTTGATGACAAACCGTGCAGTGTTTCATGAACATCCATAATAAGCTTTGGCAAATCGCTTTGCCCTACGGCATTATTACTAACATATGCACAAACAATTTCAGTACACATGTCGATAACATCATTACTCGAATTTACTTTGCTTTCGGGAGTTTGTTCCACGTTTCACGACCATTTGTTCGAATTAAATAAACAACAAGAACTATTTAACTTGTTTTATTGCTCTACTATGCTCAAAGCATCGCGCGATCAAGCGCAAATCGAAAAATAAAGTATTTACCGAGTATTATATAGAAAACCTGTGACTACTTGTCTTTTTCCATGTCATTAACGCGGGTTATTTCTGAAGGTCTATAACCGGCCGCGTAAGCAGCTTTCGCCAACAAATGAGCTGAGACGGGTGCTGTGAGTAGAAAAAACAGAAATCCAGCCAACGCACGCAATGCAACAGATCCATCCATTGCGATGACGGCTATTGCAAGAAACGCCAGCCCAGAACCGAGCGTGCCAGTTTTTGATGCGGCGTGCATGCGCGTATAAAGGTCAGGAAGACGCAAAATGCCAATTGCTGCTGCAAGGCTAAAGATAGCGCCAACGACCAAAAGAAGCCCAGCAACATAGGAGAGAATGTCTAACATTATTTTGTTGCCTCCGCATCGGTCTGATTTTCTCTAATCTGCCAACGCTGCAACACAAACCTTGCAAACGCCACTGTCGCCAAAAAGCCGACCAAGCCCAATGAAATTGCGATATCTAGGTACAGCGTGTAACCGGTTTTAATGGCAATAACCGCAATATACCCAATGCCCACTGATACCATCATATCAAGGGCGAGAATACGGTCTGGTAATGTTGGGCCGCGCACAATTCTGACTATAACAAGCAGCAAAGCCACTGTTAAAATGCCAAGTGCTACAGTTATGGAATATTCTAAAAACTCTGGACCAGTCATGCTTGAAACACCTCGATGATTTTCGCCTCAAAGCCCGTTGCTATATCTTTGATCATTGCTTTTTTATTTGGCGCAGAAAGGGCATGGACATAAAGAACCGATCGATCTTCAGCGACATCTATGCTCAACGTGCCTGGCGTTAGCGTAATCAAGTTGGCGAGCAACGTAATTTCCAAATCCGACTTAACTGTGAGGGGAAAAGCTATGATGGCCGGCTCAAGCGATTTTTTCATGTTTGGTGACAAGACCAATATCAAAACTTTGACCGAGCTTAAAACCAACTCATAAAGAAACAACAGTGCCAAGCTGATCACTTTTGGGATTTTTCCCAAAAAAGCCGGGCGAGCGATTTGCATGCGGATAACCCACAAAGACAAAATGCCAATTGCGCCGCCCAGTAACAAATTGCCCAAGCTAAACGTGCCTGTTATGGCCGCCCAGGTTATGCCGAGTAGAACCACTAAAGCAAGAAACGTCATCTGCCCTCTCCCCCCAACACAGGTTGGATATAAGAGCTGGCGGCGTTAGTGACATCAAATGCCGAGCGTGCGCCAGCTTCAATATATAATGACGGCCAAAGCCCCATCAAAACGATCCCTGCGACAAGCGCTGCGGTTGGCAATAACCCCCAAACAAAGCCGCGCTGATCAAGTGGTTTCAACTTGTCATTTGGCACTTCAGACTGTTTACCCTCGCGACCATTGCGCCAGAACACATGCGCCCAAATTCGCGACCCTGCAATAGAAGTCAGGATCGAGTTTATAAGGATTGCGCCGACCACCCACCATTGATGAACGGCTAGTGGACCTTCGCCCACTGTTAGCGCTATGCCGGATTGAACCAATACAAGCTTGGGCCAAAACCCTAGAAATGGCGGCAGTCCAGCGGCGGCAAAAACCAAGATCAAAAACATGATGGAAAGTGGAGAACTTGCCCGATAAATCCCACCAAGATGGCGAATATCGGACGTGCCACCAATGCGTTCTATCAACCCTACTGCCAAATAAAGTGCAGTCATTGTGAGCATTGAATGCACGGCATAAAGGCTGGTGCCAAACACACCAGACCGTGTGCCAAATGCTAACCCTGCGAACATTGCGCCGATGCCACCAATCACGAAAAAGCCAAGAGCGCGCCGAATATTTGTTTGGGCGAGAGCCCCCATTGGGGCGAGCACCAAAGTCGTGACGGCGACGATCATGATGACGATTTGCAATTGGGCATGTGACTCTGGAATTAGCATCATATGCACCCGCAAAAGCGCATAAACACCCACTTTGGTCAAAAGTCCGGCAAACAGTGCAGACACCGCAGGATCAGGCGCGTGATAGGAAGCGGGCAACCAGCTATTCACTGGAAACGCTGCGGCTTTCATCGCGAAGGCTAAGAAGAACAGCGCCGCGACAGACGCAATTGCGCCATTTTCGACATTTGGCACCTTTTGCATGATGTCGGCCATATTGAGTGTGCCAACGAGGCCGTAAAGATAGGCAATTGCGATGAGAAAGAATGTGGTGGCCAAAAAGTTGATGAAACCATATTTGATAGCGCCATCCAGCTGTATTTTGCGTCCACCGATCACCATTAACCCGAATGAAGCGATCAACATCACTTCAAACCAAACATATAGGTTGAACAAATCGCCGGTTAGAAACCCACCCGACACACCCGCAAGCAGCAACAGCATGAGAGGGTGATAGCCGTGAACATTTTCTCGGTTTTCAATCTCGCTTTGGACAAAAAACAGCACCACCAACATAACAATTGTGGCCACCAGCGCGAACAACGCGCCAAGGCTATCGGCGGCGAAGCTGATCCCGTAAGGCGGGAGCCAGTTGCCCATCGTCATCGACAGCGTACCGCCGGTGTAGACTTTTTGCAGAAGGGCAAAATTGCTCAGCAAAACTGCTATCAATATGGCAAACGAAAATGGCGCTTGCCATTCTGTACGCTTCCGAAACATAAGAAGGATCGCTGCGCCGATAAGGGGCAACGCGACAGGCCAAACGATCACCCAGTCAGAAACAAGCGTCGCCGTTTCGAGCATTGCGTCAGGTAGATCAGTTGGTGTTGTTGTGGAACTCGCCATATTGGTGAGACCTCTCCTAATAGCTCAAAGGTGGTCGTGGACTGTCTTCAGGTTCCGCCACACGCATTGTGTCAGTGTTGTCAGCGTTTAGTTCTTCATATGCTCGATAGGTCAGCACCAACAAGAAAGCGAACAACGAGAAACCAATAACAATCGCTGTAAGAATAAGTGCTTGTGGCAGCGGGTTCGCAATGCTTTCTAGCGGCGCATATTGCCCCTCAGGCACGATGGGCGGCACCTCTCGTGTCACGCGCCCAACGGTGAAAATCAGCAAGTTCACCCCGTTGCCCAAAATCGCAACGCCTAAAAGCATGCGGATCAGCGACCGTGACAGAAACAAGTAAATGGCAACTGTAAAAAATAGCCCAATAAGGACAGCGAGTGCGACTTCCATTAGTGCCCCTCCTCATTTTCTTCCAACGCCAACGCGATGGTTGAAATTGCGCCAAGCACCACAAAATAGACGCCGATGTCAAACATCATCGGTGTTGAAAGCGCCAGTTCCGAGCCATCACCAAGTTCAATGAACAGCCAAAGTCCTTTAAGAAAAGGCGCATCAACAAATAGCGACATAAACCCACTAATTGTAGCCATGAAAACGCCAAATCCAGCAAATGTAACAGGGTGAAAGACTAACGCTTTGCGCACTTCTTCAACCCCTGCAGAAATGCCATAGATCGCAATTGCAGAAGCCGCGATCAAGCCACCGATAAAGCCGCCGCCCGGCTCGTTATGGCCGCGCAAAAGAACGAAGATCGAAAACATAATCATCAGGGCTGCCAAATAGGGAGCAACTGTGCGGAAAATGATTGTATTCATGTTGCACTCCTCGCGCTTGCCGGTTTTCGTGTCGCTTTGCGCGGACGAGACGTGGGCTTAACGGTAGACGACTTGGTCACTGAAGACTTAGACGCAGAAGACTTGGAAGCCACCCGCTTGGATTTCGCTTTGGGTACGCCAACACCACGACGTGGGCCACCAACTCGAACGCGGATAAGTGCCAAAATCGCAATTGCGGCCGTCATAACCACCCCAATTTCGCCCAACGTATCGACGGCACGATAGTCCACCAAAATAACGTTGACGATATTTCGTCCGTGGGCAATCGGCACACTGGTTTCAATAAAGAAGTTAGTAAGCGTAAGGTCGAGGTCCGTGTTCATCACCGCAAGCAACAATGTTGTGAGGCCAATACCGCAAATCAACGCCAATCCGCCATCACGAATGACTTCCTCAAAAATACGCGTGTCCCGCTGATCAAGGTGAAGTTTGGTCATAACCAATGCCAGAATAACCACCGACAATGTCTCGACCATGAATTGGGTGAAGCCCAAATCCGGTGCGCCAAGGAGAAGGAAAATCAGGGCCACCGCAAAGCCCTGGATGCCAAGAGAAACAATGGCGACCAAACGCGTGCGGCCAAATACAACAGCAAGTAAGCCAAGCGCCGCAATCGCCAAAATGCCCCATTCATAAAAATGTAGATGTGGGATGTGCCGTGGCATCGCCGGTAGGCTGTTTGTCAGCAACATGGGCATAAATAATGCTGCGGCAAGCGCGACAAATATCAAAATCAAATATTGTTCCAGCCGCCCGTGATGGATGAAGCGTGTAACCGCGTCTGAAAACCGAATAAGGCCAAACATGAACTGATCGAACCCTTGATCTGGGCCCCAGGTCCAAACTTGCGCCACACGGCGAAGGAAGCTACGCACCTCGTTGAGTTTCCAAAACACCAACGCGCCCAAAAGCCAAGTCGCAATGGATAGAGCCAGCGGGATTGGGTCGTAATGCAACTTTAGATGGACATGTAATTCTTCGTTGAGCACCGCACCGGCAGCTGGGGCGATGAAGAAATCGCCAAACTGGGTGATCAGCACACCCGCGCCGATGCCCATAACCGCCAAAATGGCTGGTCCCACAAGCATCGATAAAGGCGCTTCGTGCGGCTTTTTGGGCGTTGACAAACGTGGCCCAAGGAACGGCTTGATCGCAATCGCAGCGCCGGCAGCCATCATTAGGGCATTGCCCAAAAGCGCGACGCCAATAATTGCATAATTCTGCCATTCGGGCACTTTAGCGAACAGATACATTTCCTCTTTGGCGAAAAAGCCCAATGAAATTGGTAAGCCTGCCATTGAGATCGCCGCAAGTACCGCGCCAAAAAACGTTACTGGCAAAGCACGCCAGATGCCGGAGACTTCTGTAATATCGCGTGTGCCCGTTTCATGGTCGATCGCCCCGACCACCATGAACAGCCCGCCCTTGTAGAACGAGTGAGCCACCAAAAACAGCATCGCCGCGAGAATGCCCTCTTTACCACCAGCGCCGATAAGCATCACCAACATGCCTAAAGAACCAAGGGTCGTATAGGCGAGCATTTGCTTCATATCCGTCTGGCGCAGCGCCAAAATGGAGCCGACCAGCAAGGTGACGCCGCCAAGTATCGTCAGGGTAATGCCCCAAGTTGGGCTCCACCCCAAAACAGGGCTCATCCGCGCCAACAAATAAATACCGGCTTTAACCATCGTGGCGGAATGCAAATAGGCCGAAACTGGTGTCGGTGCTTCCATCGCATTCGGCAACCAGAAGTGGAACGGCACTTGCGCAGATTTTGTTGCCGCGCCGAGCAAAACGAGGATAAATATGAGCAAATAGGCAGGTTGTTCGCCCAAAAACTGTGCGCTTCCCAACATTTGACTGATATTTTGCGTTCCAGTTGTAAAGGAAAGCAGAATCAATCCTGCCAACAAGGCCAATCCACCGCCACCTGTCACTACCAATGCTTGGATCGCTGCTCGACGCGATGCTTGTCGAGAGTGATCAAATCCAATCAATAAGAACGAAGTAATCGACGTCAATTCCCAGAAGACGAAAAGCGTTATGACATTGTCCGCGAGCACAAGACCCAACATCGATCCCATAAACATCAAAATAAATGAGAAAAAGCGCCCGTGGTGAATATGACCGTTTAAATAACCACCGGAATAGATAACTATGAGTGTTCCTATACCGGAAATTAGCAAACCAAAAACAAGGCTCAAGCCATCGAGATAGAAGCTCAAATCAATATTCAGATACGGAATCCAAGTTAATCTAAATGGCACGGGTCCGACATGCACAACCAAATCGATAAAACTTGCGAGGAACAAGAATATGCTCGCAGGAACAAGGGCTAGTATCCAACCAACATGGTCTGGTGCGAACCGCTTCACGGCTGGTGCAACGAATGCTGCAAGAAATGGCGCAATTGCGACGAGCAGCATCGAGAAGTCCGGCGATGGAGTTGGTGTCATTATTGCCCCTTGATTGCCTCTGGCCACAATATCTGGTGCGGGACGCATACTCGATACGTTCAATTCCGCGAATCATCCCATAGTTAACGCCATTTGACCTGTCAGCCTTTGAAACAACAAGGGTGCGCGCCTGAATTTCAGGCAAAAACCGTGCAAAACTTAAAAACAATATCCAATTGGGCTTATAGCGATTTGCCCAAGATCAAAGCGCCATCCCGCGTGACTTCTTCAAAGCCCATAGCTTGATAAAATCCGATGGCCTTTTGGTTGGTAAATGAAACACCCAAATGCAGCTTGGTCGCCCCAAGTTTAAGAAGCCTATCGCTTGCTGTTTCAATAAGCTTACGCCCCTTTCCGCCGCCCTGCGCTTCTGGCAACAGATTGATATGGAGATGGGCGGGAAAGTCATCTGCATAGTTAGGCGCCGGAGCCTGAACGCGCTCCAGCGTATCCAAGAAGTCCTGATCATTGGGTGCTTTGACTTCAAAATGCGACAATCGTTTGCACACTTCTGGCCACCAGAAGTCGCGCTGCCACGCCTCAAATGCCCTAGTATCCGGCGTCGTTACGATGTACCCAACGACCTCGCCATCCCTCTCAACAACAAAACAATTATCTGGCGAATGCACGAGGTATGGCGTCGACCAAACCAGCCCAGGCAGTTCAGGCCGAGAATAAAGACCAGACGCATCTTCGCCAGAATTTGCCGTTTTCAGACAAACGAGCGCAATCTCCATTTCGTCAGACGGCCTCGCTGTTCGAATTAGAATGTGATCCGTGGGCACCAAAATCGCTCAGTTCTTGTTTATTGCGTTTGTTTGCAGGTTGATTAGTGTGAACAAAAGCAATTCGATTCCTTCAATTTTTCAAATCAGACCATATGTAATGATATAGGTCGAGTTCAATAGAGCTGAAAAATCGTAAAGAGTTGGCGCCAAAACGCCAGCCTCGCCAGTAAAGCGTCATAGCGCGGAGAATGTTCAATGGGTAAATCCACCCCACCTATCGCCGAAAAACGTCCACATTCCATTGAAAACCACGGCATTGTACGAAACGACCCGTACAATTGGCTGCGGGATGATAATTGGCAGCAGGTAATGCATGACCCGTCTGTGTTGCAGCAGGACATTCGGGCCTATCTTGAAGCGGAGAATGACCATTTCAACGCATTTATGGGCGACCATGAAGAATTGAAAGACAAGATTTACAACGAGATCCGTGGACGCATTAAAGAAGACGATTCTTCGGTTCCGTTTAAGCATGGGCCCTTCGCCTATTTCAGCCGAACGCTGGAGGGGCAACAATATAATCAGATTTGTCGCACCAATAGAGATGGTAGCGATGAAACGATCCTGATCGACAATAATGTTGAAGCCGGTGACGGGTATTTCCGTTCTGGCGGCGCGGCGCATTCACCTGATCATAAATATATTGCGTGGTCATGTGATCGAAAGGGCTCGGAATATTTCACCATTTTCGTTCGTGATCTAGAAACCGGCAAAGAACGCGCCGACGAGATCATCAACACATCAGGTGGTGCGACTTGGGCGGCAGACAGCAAGAGCTTTTTCTATGTGATCCAAGATGACAACCATCGCCCCCATAAGGTTTTTCAGCATAAGTTGGGTGATGATACAGCCAATGATCGACTGGTTTATGAAGAAAAGAACCCCGGCTTTTTCATCGGATTGCATAAAACGAGTTCGGGCAATCTCATTCTGATCGACGCCAACGATCACGAAACCAGCGAAGTGCATTATATCGACGCGCACAATGCTGACAGTGACCCCATCCTGATTGCAAAACGGCAAGAAGGCCGTGAGTACAGCGTCGAAGATCGAGGGGACACACTCTACATCTCGACAAATGCTGATGGCGCAATCGATTTTAAGATGGTCACGACATCCATCAACTCGCCCGGTGTTGAAAACTGGCAAGATTTGATCCCTCACCGGCCTGGCATTTTGCTGCAGGGATACTTTTTAAAAGACGGCTACTTGGTGCGCAAAGAGCAGTTCGAGGGATTGCCCAGAATTATTGTTCGCGACCTTTCCACTGAACAAGAAGAAGCAATCAGCTTTGACGAAGAGGCCTATACGCTTTCAGTTGCAGGTGGTTACGAGTTTGATAGCAATGAAATCCGCTATTATTACTCATCCCCCACAACGCCGTCCCAAGTGTTTGATTGCGATTTGAAGTCAAAAGAGCGCACTTTGCTCAAAACGCAAGAAATCCCTTCTGGGCATAATCCAGCCGACTATGTGACAAGACGCCTTTTTGCGACGTCACATGATGGCGAGCAAGTTCCCGTCACGATACTTCATCGTGCGGATTTGACGTTGGACGGTTCGGCACCACTCTTGCTTTATGGGTATGGGTCCTACGGCATGTCGATGCCTGCTGGCTTTTCCGAAAGCAACCTCTCCCTAGTTGATAGAGGCATGGTTTATGCCATCGCGCACGTTCGCGGCGGCATGGAAAAAGGTTACGCGTGGTATACCAATGGTAAACGTGAGCACAAAACCAATACGTTTGACGATTTCATCGCTTCGGCCAATATGCTGATCGAAAAGGGTTACACTTCAAGCGGCAAAATCGCTGCGATGGGTGGTTCAGCCGGTGGCATGTTGATGGGTGCGGTTGTCAATAAAGCGCCCGAATTGTTTGGTGGCATTATAGCACAAGTCCCTTTTGTGGACGTCTTGAACACCATGCTGGATGACACGCTTCCCCTCACCCCGCCGGAATGGCCGGAGTGGGGTAACCCTATTGAATCAAAAGAAGATTATGACCGCATTGCGTCCTATTCTCCTTACGACAATGTCGAGGCGAAAGACTATCCGTCCCTGTTCGTTATGGCTGGTTTAACGGATCCTCGTGTCACCTACTGGGAACCAGCTAAATGGGTCGCCAAATTGCGAGCCACAAAGACTGACAACAACCCGTTGATCCTAAAAACCCATATGGGTGCGGGACACGGTGGTATGTCAGGGCGATTTGAACGGATTAAAGAAGTGGCTATGGCTTATGTTTTCGCGTTGGAAGCGACGAAATAGCCCGGGAAACTACAAAATCGCTCGGATTTAAAAAGGAATTCCTTTCTCAAGTATTGTTGTCGCGGTGAAGAGGCTTTATAAAGGTCTCTGAACTGCGGCGTATTCGCGATAAGCAAAAATAATTTGGAGGCAACTATGTCTTTTAAACTTCCTGATCTACCATACGCACATGATGCGTTGGCACCTTATATGTCAGCTGAAACTCTTGAGTTTCACCATGACAAGCACCATCAAGCCTATGTAACCAATGGTAATAAGCTTCTTGAAGGTTCAGGCCTTGAGGGCAAGTCTTTGGAAGACGTAGTGCGCGAAAGCCACGGCAAAAATGCTGGCCTTTTCAACAATGCGGCCCAGCATTATAACCACCTGCACTTCTGGAATTGGATGAAGGCAAATGGCGGCGGCGCCATTCCGGGTCAGTTAGAAGCAAAAATCAACGCTGATTTGGGTTCAGTTGCTGAATTCCGCGAAGCATTTCTAAATGCTGGCGCGACCCAATTTGGTTCAGGCTGGGCATGGCTTGTGTTGAACAATGGCAAACTTGAAGTGACCAAAACACCAAATGGCGAAAACCCATTGATTCACGGCCAAACACCACTACTTGGCTGTGACGTTTGGGAACACTCATATTATATCGATTATCGCAATGCGCGTCCTAAATACATGGAAGCATTTTTCGATTCATTGGTGAACTGGGAATATGTAGCTGAACTGTTCGACGCAGCCAGCTAATTCTTAGAATTTTTAAAAAATTCAACCCGCTTTGCCCTTGGTAGAGCGGGTTTTTTTGCGCCAAGTCGCTGCGCATTCATACGATGCCACTCAATTAGTGACTGATTTTTTGGCATTGAAGTAACATTGGGAAACCCTCACCCCAGAAATCCAAAAACTCCTCAAGTGGTTCAAAGCCGACGGTCGCGTAAAACGAACGCGTTTTTGCATAGGCTGCATTTTCACGCGATGGTCCGAGCGTTTTGACAGTCAGGTAATTTGAACCATTACTTCGCGCATATTCTTTTGCAAATTCTACGAAAGTACGACCGGTTCCTTTTCCATGATCGTCGGGTCTAATTGCCAAAAGATGGATATCCATTGACGCATCTGTGGTTTTGGTCAGAACCATTATACCGACGATTTCGCGCTCCGTTTGAGCAACAAAAACCGGGCGGGTCGCTAGATCATCTAAATAGTCTTTATAGACATCATATGGCCCAAACCAGTCGGGCAGCGCTGATAGAATGCTGTCGCAAACCTTCACACTTTCCTTTTTGCAAGTTAGTTCTGTTATTTGAACGCCCTGGGTCATGTGGTGTAATAATTCCGTCAGTATTTTCAAGTGTAAGATATACAGGGTTTATGCATTAGCCATTTGGTGGCTAGTTGAAGTGCCTTTAGTCTTTTTTCTTGCGCCGGTTGGCTTTTTGCTTTGTCACTTTGCGGACCATTTTGCCAAAAGCTTTGTCTTTGTTTCGGCGATCGGAAAGACTTGCTGAATTAAAAGCCTCTTCCGCCGTTAGTTTGCGCCATCTGGCCAATCGAGCCGCATCGATTTCCTCGGTTTCCAGTGCCTTCAATATGGCGCAGCCTGGCTCTGTTTCGTGCCGACAATCGTTGAAGCGGCATTGGGTTGTCAGGCTTTCAATATCCGCAAATAATTCGCTAATGCCTCCAGCCACATCGGTTAGCTGCAATTCGCGCATACCCGGCGTGTCCAGCACCACGCAGCCGCTAGGAACGAAATGCAATTGCCTTGTCGTTGTGGTGTGACGGCCCTTGGCATCGCCCTCGCGGGTCTCTTGGGTTTCAATTGATTGGGTTCCGGCTAAAGCATTGGTCAGCGTGGATTTACCCACGCCAGACGAGCCTAAAAACGCCACCGTTTTGCCCGGCTTGCACCATTCCGCCAACATATGTATTGCCTCATCTGTACGGGCGTTTAGGGTGACAACTGGCACTATTTTTGAAATCGCACGGGCATTTTCAACAAATTCCTCGGCGTTAGAAACAAGATCAACTTTCGTCAGCACGATGACCGGCGCGATTTCCGCTTCAAGCGCCAGCGCGATATATCGCTCCAGGCGAGCAACATTAAAGTCCTGATTGCAGGACGATACGATGAAGGTCGTGTCGATGTTTGCCGCGATTAGCTGCACGCTATATTCAGCGCCTGCTGCGCGGCGCTTAACGACACTTTTCCGGTCCAAAACCTTGCTGGATTGCAGATGTGAATGATTGATCAGCACCCAGTCGCCAACGGTCGCGTCTTGTCTTGGGGGGATCATTCCGGCGAAATCGGCACCGATGACATGCAACCCGCTACGATGCACTTCCACCACGCGAGCGGGTGGCGTATTTTCCCAATCGTCCACACTGATCTGCTGCGCAAAAAAGGACTGCCAGCCCAATCTGTCAAGTTGTGACATTTGTGTTTCTGAACTCTCGCCCAATGCGACAGGTAATAGGAATTTTGGAAATTCCGAAGTCATTGTGGCTTAACTTTCATATCTCGACCTTGGTTCGTGTTTTAACTTTTTGGGAATGGGTGTTGATTTCTATCCTACACGACGTCCGCCAATATGTGGCAACTTTTCCCACCCACGCATAGATCAAATTCATACGACACGGTTTTGGCAAAATTCGGACGTCTACTTCCCTGAAAATGGCAACAACGAAACATCATTTTTGAAGAGAAGTTGGGGAAAGCAAACTCTGATGCTTTTCATTGCGCAACTCCGGTGTTAACTCTTTGTTAACCGAAGAGGTGTGGCGTGCGAAACTTAAAAGTTATTGGTATCATTGCACAAAATCGCGCGCTTAGCTCGATTCTGTCCATGGTTCTGCGTGACTGCGAAGATGTGCGTATCCGTGTATTTGAAAGCCAAGCGGCGTTGAAATCATATTTGCGGATAGCCCCCATCCACCTGCTCATTTGTGACTATCAGCTTGCAAATTTGAGCTGTCCGGTGTTGATCGCCGCTTTGAAATGCAACCCGCAAATGCATACAGAAAACATGCAGGTCATCGCACTGACCCAAGGCATTGATCGTAAAATGCAAAAGGCAATTGGCGCTGCGGGCATTGATGAAATTATCGTGAAACCAATGTCTCCGGCCTATATTCGCGAACGCGCTGACGCTCGCTTGATGTTGCCAACAAAATATAAGCGTGTTCCCAAGCAAACAGAGCAAAAAAGCTTCCGGTCGACTTACAATGTCCAGCAAGTTGATACTGATCTACCGTGGGCTGACAATGTCATTCCGTTGTTTGGTAACCGTCAGATGACCCCGTCGCCTGAACTCAGCTAGAACGCCCTAATTCGCCAGCAATTCGGACAGTTTTTCCCATCCCTCAGCTTCACTACGCGCGAAAATCAAACGCTCAGCGGCCATTGGGTTTCCAACTGAAACTATTTCCTGAACAAAGCCACGCAACAGCAAAAATTCATCTCTTGGGGAAATACAAACTAAGGGTCTAAACCCGGACGCAATCCACGTCGTAAGGTATCGATCCAGATCAGCCATTACCGGCGGCATTACCCAAAAATGGCCAATTTGCGCCAAAACATCTTTCTCAGCCTCGCCACCCGCACTAACAAATTGCGCGCCTTCGGGTGCATTCGCCATCCCGGCTTGTTCTTCGCCATATATTGTGACTGTACCCCCGGTTGACAACGCGCCGGTTACAAGCGCTACACCGACTTCGCCCTCAGGATTTGTGCAAACAATCGTTGTGCCTTTATCCGAGAGAAACTCGCCACAGCTATGGGCTTCTTCAACGTGAATTTGTTGGGTTGCACGGCCGCGAGGCGCCAAAAACCCTACAGGGTCTTCAATGTGCTGCAGCTTGGCCAGTTTTGTTTTGGATTTAAGATTGAACAATTTAAATTACCGACCGCGTTTGAGACTACCAAGAATGCCGCGCACCAACTGATTACCCAACTGGCGGGCAACGGTACGGGCAAAGCTATTGATAGCTGATTCTGTTGACGTTTGCCGACGAGAGCGGCGGGTTTTAGATCGCGAACGCTTTGTGGGGCGATCGTCGCGATAACTATCTTCATAACCAGAACGCGGTCGCCGCATCCGGCCCCTGTCTTCACGTTCTCGCTCTTCGCGTTCTCGCTGTTTTTCTTCTTCGCGCTGGCGTTTTTCTGCGCGTTCTTCAAGCACTTCTGAGGCGGATTCTCTGTCTATCGTTTCATCATAGAGATCAGCCATCGGGCTAGCACGCAAAATCGCCTTGCGTTCTTTTACCGTTATTGGCCCCAATCGCGATGATGGGGGACGCATCATGGTGCGCCCAACAATTGAGGGGACACCTTTTTTTTCCAGTGTCGACACCAAAGCCTCACCAACACCAAGTTGAGTGATGACTTCCTCGGTATCAAAATCAGGATTTGGGCGAAATGTTTCTGCGGCAGTTCGAACTGCTTTTTGTTCGCGTGGCGTATAGGCCCGCAGGGCATGTTGTACGCGGTTACCCAACTGGGCCAAAACAGGATCAGGAATATCCAGCGGATTTTGGGTCACGAAATAAACGCCGACGCCCTTGGAGCGCACCAGCTTTACAACCTGTTCGACCTTGTTCAGCAGCGCTTTTGGCGCATCGTCGAACAACAAATGTGCTTCATCGAAAAAGAACACCAAATGCGGTTTTTCAGGGTTGCCAACTTCTGGCAATTCTTCAAACAATTCCGACAAAAGCCAAAGCAAAAATGTCGCGTAAAGCCGTGGAGATTGCATAAGTTGATCAGCGGCCAGTACAGATACAAACCCGCGCCCATCCTCATCGATGCGCATTATGTCTTTGATATCTAAGGCGCGCTCGCCGAAGAAGTTTTCCGCGCCCTGCTGCTCCAACACAAGAAGCGAACGCTGTATCGCACCAATTGATGAGCGAGAAACACGACCATAGGTCTTTGATATTTCGTCTGATCGCTCATCGATCTCGACCAAAAGCGAACGTAAGTCCCGCAAATCTAGCAGCAACAGTCCCTCATCATCAGCCAGCGCAAATGCAATATTGAGCACACCTTCTTGCACATCTGAAAGATCAAGCAGCCGCGATAATAACAATGGGCCCATATCGGAAATGGTTGCGCGGATCGGATGACCTTGCTTGCCGAACAAATCCCAAAAAATGGTCGGGAAACTCTCGTAAACATAGTCCTTAAAACCAATGTCTGACGCACGGTTTTCGAGAAAATCTTTGGGTTCACCGGCTACAGCGATGCCGGACAAATCGCCTTTTACGTCAGCGCAAAAAACAGGCACACCAGCTCGCGAAAAGCCCTCGGCCATGATTTGCAAGCTCACGGTTTTACCTGTCCCGGTGGCCCCGGTGATTAGACCATGCCGGTTCGCCAGTTTAAGATTGAGATATTCACCCCTGGTGCTGGTCCCCAGATAAACCGTACCGTCAACAAATCGTTCCATTGTGGCCCTTTGCATTTCCTCACGCGCTATATAAGACGCTCCCTTGATCAATCTCAATAGATTTTGCGCAATTTGTGGTCATCAAAACTGTTTTAAACAGAACTATTGTCATCACCCACTTGGAAACCGGACAATTCTGACCTATCTGCAAGGGGCATTTGAAACTGGGGGCACCATGTTAACGACGACAACCGACACACTACAAGGCTTAGAGATCACGGAATATTTGGGACTTGTGATGGGCGAAACCATTTTGGGCGCGAACATTATTCGCGACATAATGGCGACTGTGACTGACTATATTGGTGGCCGTTCCGGTGCTTACGAAGAAACTCTTTCAAAATCCAGAAAAGCTGCCCTAGAAGAAATGACTGATCGCGCACGCATGATGGGCGCAGACGCTGTGGTCGGCATTACCTTGGATTACGAAACCGTGGGCGCGAGAGGCTCTATGCTGATGGTCACCTGCTCAGGTACAGCTGTTCGCCTTCAAGAGAATTAGGGCCCTCAATCGAAGGGTCAGCGTTAACGCCAATAACAAGCATTGATTGCAACTCGCGCTATTTGATGATCAATTTCCATTCAAATGAGAATGGGATTCTTCTATCATGTTTACCCGACGCAAGTTTTTTCACTTTTTCGGCGCGGCATCAGCTGCAACCATGGTTTCGAACAGCAACGCATTTGCTCAATTTGGGGCAATTGATGCGAGCGAATTGGGCCTTGTGCCAAATGCTAGCGGTGATCAATCCACGGTGTTGGGTGACATTTTGGCGCGAGCAAGCCAACAAGGCCAAACGGTCTTTTTGCCTGCAGGCGAATATAATGTAAGCGACGTGCAGATCCCTTCAAATGTGGGTATTTTGGGCGCGAATGGGCGCACAATTTTACGTTCAGTTGGCGAAGCACCAGTTTTAACCAGCAATAGTGCGCGCGACATCAGCGTTGAGAATATCGTTTTCTCTGGACCCGGCGGCACCAGCACTGGCGAGAGTTTTGGCCTGTTGGATTTTACAAATTGCAGCGGTTTAGTCGTCAAGAACTGCCGCTTCGAAAATGCTGCAATGCATGGCATAAATCTTTATGGCTCTGACGGCACCATTGCGGGCAACGAATTTGGTTCGATGGCAAACGCCGCGATCATGTCGATGGATGCGAGCGAACTCACCATCACCGACAACCACGTTGATGGCTGTGGCAATAACGGCATTTTGGTTTGGCGCAGCGACAAAAGCCACGATGGAACAATCGTCACCAACAATCACATTAAAAATATTGATTGGCGCAATGGCGGCAACGGCCAAAATGGCAATGGTATCAATGTGTTCCGCGCAGCGGATGTTATCGTTAGCAACAATGTGATCTCCGATTGCGCTTTTTCGGCAATTCGGGCGAATGGCACAACAAATTGTCAGATCATCGGCAATAATTGTCGCAACCTTTCCGAAGTTGCTATTTTCTCGGAGTTCGACTTTGCAGGTTCCGTCGTCGCCCAAAACATCATTGATGAAGCCGCGCAAGGCATATCCATCACCAATTGGAACGATGGCGGCCATTTGGCGGTTTGTTCGGGCAATATTATCCGAAACATTTGGAAATCCAGTCCGACGAACCCGGATACTGTGCCGGTTGGTATTGGGGTGGAAGCCGATGTTGCGGTGGATGGAAATGTTATTGAAAATGTACCCGGTGCCGGCATTGCTGCTGGTTGGGGGCCCTATATGCGCAATATCAGCATTACGGACAATCTGATCCGGGATGTTGACGTTGGCGTTTACGTTTCTGTAGCTGATGGCGTTGGTGCTGCTCAAGTGAAGAGCAACCTCATCAACAACGCACGGCGCGGCGCGATCGTCGGCGCCCGTTGGGATGATTTTGTTGAAATGGACCTACAAAAGAACGCGCAAAAATACCCATTTCTGAGCGTTGATAATAACCAGATTGGGTAGTCGATATAGACTAGAAGTAACTCGCGATTGCGGTAGCTGACTGCAACTGACCAACTTCAAAGCCGCGCCAGTTTTTCTCTGGTTGAGCTGTCTTCGTTGCCAAGACTTGCTGAATAGCATCTGGGTGGCCGCCAATGGCACTCAGTAAGCCTGCAACAATTGCATGGGCCGCAGCCATATTGCCGTCATCACACTTTAGGGCAAACCCCAAATTGCGGCCGCGTAAAGCGCCACAAAACACCCCTGCTGCGCCAACTTTTAGCATTAAGTCGCCCGCAAAAACATTCATTGCATCGGTATCGAACCCACCAGTTCCGGCCACAAGTTCGGCATTTGTCGCTGCCGCTTTAAACAAACGATCGCCCGCGTTCGCGTAGATTGCTGGAAGATCATTTGAGCCTGACGACATCTTTGCAAAAGCCTGTGCAAAACTGACCAATGGCGCACCCCAAGTTGGGATGGAGCACCCATCACGTCCACAATGATCAGGCGTCAGTTCAACGCCTAGAACGCGCTCAACGCACTCGCGCACCAGCACTTGCACCGGGTGATCTCGTTCAATATAGCCGACCGAACTTACCCCAAGGGCTTTGGCGACCGCCAACATGCCGGTGTGTTTCCCCGAACAATTATTATGCAAAGCAGAAGGCTGCGCACCTGTGGCACGAAGGGCCGTCCGCGCAATCTTGTTCATCGGCGCGTGGGCGCCACATTCTAAATCAGCACTGGTTGCACCGATTTTCTCCAGAAAACGCAAAACCCCATCAACGTGGAATTGCTCACCTAGATGGGACGAACACGCTAGTGCTAAATCCTGATCATTTAAGTTGAATTTCTCAACCGCGCCGCTTTGAAAAAGAGCAAGTGCTTGCAAGGACTTAATGGCAGACCGAGGGTAGATCAACGCATTGACGTCCCCTGCACTGCCTACAATCGCGCCATTTTGATCAACCACACAAAAAGCACCGCGATGCCGGTTCTCAATCATGTTGCCGCGAATATATTCGGCGAGGACTGGATTTGCTTTTTGCTCGGTCATTTTGAACTCTCGATCTGAAAAATATCTCCCCAAAGGCACTATCAGAGAATTCAAGCCGATGAAATAGATTTTAGGTCGAGCTTTTAGGTTTCCAAAACACGCCTGCGGGTTCAATTGTTTGGCCCGCGATCTCTTGAGCCGTTGCACCATAATTGAAATAGAAGTGCTGTGTGCGTGTATCGCGTCGCCGCACGCTGGCTGGCATAATTTCAGTTTCGATCTGATTTTGTGCGCAAATTTGACCGAGTACCCGACCAAGTGCGGATTGGTCCAGCCACGCGGCTACATAGATCATGTTGTTTTGTTCAACAACGGCAGGGACACCTTTAAGTGTCTTCTCAACAACGTTAAATTCGCCCGAAATTTCCTCACGCCATTTACCAAGAGCGCCGCCATTTTCAAGTTCGATGCTTATCGTGCTCCGAAGGCTTTCAACATATTCAATCGTGCAATTCAGCCCCGGTAAATTGGGCGGTAATGGCGTGGGAATTGCAAACTCAGAGGTTTTAGCATTGGTGCGTGGACCGGCCAGCACCGTGCCGTCAAAGTTCTTGATAGCTTGACGCAATGGATCGCTAAGTGTTGTCAAACCGGGGATCAGAACCAATTTGTAGGCCGAAAGATCAGCGCAGGTCGGCGGCAAAATATCAACTGAGAGCCCAAGTTTTCGAAGCGCGCAATAATGGTCAAATACCAAATCAAAATAATGGCAATCTTTGCCTTGAGGCTGAATATCTGTCGCCCAATTACTCTGATAATCAAAAACCAGCGCCACGTCCGATTGGACATGATCATCGTCCCCCAAATCATTCAACTCGCGAACAACTTGCGCCGCTTCGTCGAACGCTGGAGCCGTTTCGCTATCGGGGCGCAACAAACCAGAATGCATTTGTTCCTGTGCAAATGGGGCTTGTCGCCAGCGGAAATAAACCACATTTTCTGCTCCATGGGCGAAAGCTTCCCATGTCCACAGTCGAACCATACCCCGCAACGGAGCCGGATTGTATGGTGCCCAGTTCACCGGCCCGGGTTGCTGTTCCATCACCCACCAGCGTCCCTTGCCGACTGCACGATATAGATCATGGTGAAACGCTTGAAAGTCTGGGTGACCTTGCCGTGCATGATCATGCTTAAACTGATCATCAGCAACAATTCGGTCTTCCAAGAAACCCAGCGGATAGCTGTCCCAGCTAGCAATGTCTAAATCATCACCAACGTCGAAATGATCAAATTCGGTAATGCGTCCCATGTAATTGTGAGCAACGGGTGCATCTGTATATTGGCGGATGATATCCACTTGCTGACGGTTAAACTGCACAACTTGGTCGGAAGAAAAGCGCCGAAACGCCATACGATGGGCCGGATTGGCTTCCGTCACCGTTAAGTTCGGCAAGTCAATTTGTTCGAACGACGAGTATTCCATCGACCAAAACACGTTACCCCAAGCTTCGTTAAGCGCTTGAATTGTTTTGTATTTCGCCTCGCACCAAGCCCGAAATGCCTGCTGAGCGGGGGGCGAATATGAAATCACGGTGTCGTGGCAGCCATATTCATTGTCAGTTTGCCACGCCACAACGTGCTTGTTCAGCCCATAACGTTTGGCGAACATTTCAGTAATCCGTTGGCTTTCGGCCTGAAAACCAAGATGGGAAAAACAATAATGGCGGCGGGAACCAAACTTGCGCGGATTGCCCTGCTCGTCGACCGCGACCATGTCCGGATGGCGGTCGATCATCCAACGTGGTGGCGTGGCGGTGGGGGTTCCCAGAACAACCTTGAGGCCCGCTTTTCCGAGCACCTCAATGGCCTCGTCTAGCCACTGCCAATCGAATTCGCCGTATGCCGGTTCAATGCGGCTCCATGCAAATTCGCCTATGCGCACCCATTGCAAGCCCAACTTGGCCATACGCTGGGCATCTTCTGGCCACTGTTCGCGGGGCCAGTGTTCAGGGTAATAACAAGTGCCGAGTGCGCGTTTGACCATGTTTACAAAATGACCTGATGTTCTTGTTGGCCCTTAATGCCAATATCAACAAGGAAGGTTTCACCCGCTTGGGGTTCTTCTTTTTCCAAGTCGACTTTTGCGGATGTGATGTGCATTTTGTCTAAATTTTCGCCGCAAAAAGCTGGGCAAGTGATTTGGCTCGCTGGAAGTTTGATTTCTGACAAAAACGAACCATTTTCAGAATATTGTGCGACGCGTCCCGCGCCCCATTGTGCGTTCCAAAGATTGCCATTAGCATCGACAACCGAGCCATCCGGGTTCAATTCTTCTGCTGCTAAATCTACAAATATGGAGGGCTCGCCCATCGGCCAACCTTCATTTTGGTCTAGTGCGACCTGCATGATTTTCTTGGTCACTGTGTCGGAGAAATAGGCTGTTTGTTTGTTGGGTGAAAAGCAGATCGAGTTTGGAATATCAATATTTCCAAACAGTTGGCGGACTTCACCACGATAGTAGCGATAAATTGCTCCGGCAGCTGGCTCTGCTTTTTTGCCCATCGTACCGATCCAAAACCCGCCAAACGGGTCAGCTCGTCCATCATTGGAGCGGGTGATCGCATTGTCTTTTTCGATATCGGCAATACGGGTTTGGTCGCCATTGTTCAAATCAAATTTGAACAGGCCAAATTCGTCGGCAATCAGCAAATTGTCCTGATCCAGCCATCCGGCGGCGGAAACATGTCGATTAAACTGGGTTTGTACCGTTTTAGTCTCGAAACGTCTCAAAAGCTGTTTTTCAATAATATCGAACCAGAAAAACTCGCCTCTTTTCGGGTGCCACAATGGCCCCTCGCCCAAACTGCACTTTGTATCGTCAAAAGTTTCAATCTTCATTCGCAAATACCGCGTCGTAGGCTTTCACAATTTTATCCGCTTTTTGGCGAACCGTGGATGCATTATCGCCCGGCTTATAGATCGCGGTGCCGATACCAAATCCGTTTGCACCTGATGATTTCCATTCATCAAAATTATCCGGACCCGCACCGCCAACTGCATAGGCGTCGATTTGTGCTGGCAAAACAGCGCGCAATGCCTTCAGCCCTGATGTGCCCAGCACACTTGCTGGAAACAGTTTAAGCGCATCTGCACCTGCATGAATGGCGGCGAAGCACTCGCTGGCGGTAAAGACACCAGGGAATGACTGCATACCTGCGGTTTTGGTGGCTTTGATGACGTCAACATTGCAATCCGGCGAAACGACAAATTGACCATTATTCGCGGCGAGCTCGGCGACATTTTCAACGCTCAGAACCGTTCCCGCGCCAATGATGGCTTGCTGATCAAAGGCTTGTCGCATGGCAGCGATGCTTTTAAACGCCTGTGGCGAATTGAGCGGCACCTCGATCATGGTGATGCCTGCATCGATGATTTCACGCGTAATTTCAACGGCTTCGTGCGGTTGAATGCCGCGCAAAATGGCGATTACTTTACGGTGGTTCATGATGCTTGTTCCAGTGCGGAAACGGCCACGGCGTGCAATCCGCCCAACGTCATCATATCGCCATCCGCAATTGTTGGCTGACAATTGTAGAACCCAAGCGCTCTATTGTAGTGCTCGGCCAATTTTGGATCACCGATGATGCACACATCATTTGATGACCATAAATGTTCGGTTGCCCGCAATTCCATCCCGATCAGCAAACCTGACAAACGAGCGCGCGCTTCGTTTGCGGGCAAATCGTGCAGCATGGATTGTGGCCTGATCGCGAAAAGCTCTTGGCCCATCTGTTCGGGCGTCTCCATGGAAAGTTTAACCCCACCGATAAAGGCTGAACTGTCCCAACCACGACCGCCAACCGAATGACGCAACACCGAGTTTTTGGACAAAAGACCAAAAAGTTCGCCCGTCATAAAGGTGGTAAAATGCTTGACCGTGCCGTTTTCAACTGTTGCCCATTTCGAATGGGTGCCGGGAAGACAGACCACACCGCTAAATGTTGGCATGCTGGCTAAAAACCCAGCAATTTGAGTTTCTTCGCCGCGCATGACGTCTGCTGGTTTATCTTGTGAAAGACCCGGCACAATTAGCACTTGCACGCGCGGATCAGCCGTTGGTGCTTCAACCAATTGTTGATTGCGTGGCGGCGTACACGGAGTGCTCAGATATGCAGCTTCAATCCACCCCTGTTTGGCCCCAACCATACCGCAAGCAAATGCGATGAGCGGGTTTGTGCGCCCAGCAAGCCAAGGCTCGATTTGTTGGATGAAAACCGGTTCAAACTGGTCTTGCTTGAGGCTGCCCATGCCTTGATCACTTTTGACGTGATCCAAGATTTGACCGCCTGGCCCCATGGCCCAAGCCCGAAAATGCGTTGTGCCCCAGTCAAGAGCAATCCATTCAATCTTATTGTTCATTTTGATTACCCTGTTACGACCACACCGCCATCAACAACCATGGCTTGGCCTGTCATCATGCGGCTGGTTTTTGACGCTAAGAACAGCGTTGCGTCTACGATATCGTCTGGCTCCAAATGCTCTTTTAAACATTGGCGCTCTAAGTGGGCGGCCAGACCCTCAGGTGTCGCCCACATATCAAGTTGTTTTTGGGTGAGCACCCAACCTGGCATTAAGGCGTTCACGCGGATTTTGTCTGGCCCCAACTCTCGGGCCAAAGCGCGCGTTAGCCCCGTAATACCAGCCTTTGCCGCAATATAAGACGCGTATCCAGCGCCACCCATCATATAAGAGATTGAGGAGAAATTGATGATTGAGCCACCACCGGCTTCCTTCATCCCGTCCACAACCGCTTGAGCAGTGAAATAATGAGGGCGCAGATTTACATCCATCGCCATGTCCCATTCTTCAACAGTATAGCCGTCCATGTCGTGCCGTTTATCGTTGGCGGCATTATTGACCATTACAGTGATTGGCCCATGGGTTTTCACGGCCTGTTTGATGGCAAATCTTAGCTTTGGGATATCCGTGATATCGCACTCAAGAAAAAAGGGCTTATTGCCGTATTTCTCGCCCATTTCGGTGGCGAAGTCAGATGCGTCTGAGCGCTGAACGAAAGCGACGTTGGCGCCTTGCTGCAAGAACCCTTCGGTAAGTGAAGCGCCGATTCCTGAGCCGCCGCCCGTGATGAATACGCTTTGACCTTTAAGATCGTGAAACGTTACATTTTCGCTCATTAGTGGCTCTCCCGTGTAACTGGCCGTGTATCCTTACCAACCAAAAAGTCAAGGTCTGCGCCCTTATCGGCCTGCAAAACATGATCAATATACAGCTTAGCATAACCGCGCTCGTAGTGAGGCTGGTCTGGTTGCCAGTCTTTGCGGCGCTGCGCGAGATCTTCATCGCTGACCAGCAGCTCCAATTTGCCCTTGGATGCGCTGACTTTTATTCTGTCACCGGTTTTGACCAAAGCCAAATTGCCGCCTGCTTGCGCCTCGGGGCTGACATGCAAAATAACTGTACCGAAAGCCGTACCCGACATGCGCGCATCTGAAATGCGCACCATGTCTCTAACGCCTTTTTCCACCAAAACTTGTGGAATTGGCATATTGCCCACTTCTGGCATGCCCGGATATCCTTTAGGGCCGCAGCCTTTGAGGACCAAAATCGTGTCTTTGGTGACGGGCAAGTCCGGGCGATCAATATTGGCTTTTAAATCTTCGATGCTTTCGAAAACATAGGCATCTGCTTCATGTTCAAGCAACTCATCGGTTGCTGCAGAAGGTTTTACAATCGCCCCGTTTGGCGCGAGGTTACCGCGCAAAACACGTAGGCCCGCAGCTGGTTTTAACGGTTGATCATAGGCATAAATGACGTCGCGATTGAAACATTCAGCACCTTCCGTGAAGGTTGAAATGTCTTTGTTTAGAACCGTATTGGCAGGGCGAAGCATTTCGCCAAGTTCTTTGAGCACAACCGGCATGCCGCCGGCATAGCAAAAATCTTCCATCAGATATTTGCCCGATGGCATGCAGTTGACGAGCAACGGCACTTCACTACCCAATTCAAAATCTTGCAAATTCAAATCAATGCCAACCCGTCCTGCCATGGCCAGCAAATGCACGACGGCATTTGTGGAACCGCCAACGGCCGCGTTGGCCAAAATCGCGTTCTCAAAACTGGCTTTGGTGACCACTTTGGACATGATCAAATCTTCTTCAACCATCTCAACAATGCGCTTGCCGGTAAGGTGCGCGAGGGCTGTACGTCGCGCATCAACTGCAGGCAATGCAGCGTTGGTGGGCAAACACATGCCCATGGCTTCGACAATTGACGCCATGGTGGAGGCTGTGCCCATCGTCATGCAAACACCAGCAGATCGGCTCATACCGCTCTCAGCGTTCATGAAATCCTTCAAGGTCATATCGCCTGCACGAACCGCTTCGGAAAATTTCCAAACGTCTGTACCAGAACCGATATCTTCGCCCTTGAATTTACCGTTGAGCATGGGGCCAGACGACACCACGATGGTGGGCAAATCGACCGACGCTGCGCCCATCAATTGGCCCGGCGTTGTTTTGTCGCAACCGCCTAAAAGCACCACGCCATCAATGCCGTACGCCCTAATGCTCTCTTCGACGTCCATCGCCAACAAGTTACGGAACAACATGGCGGTCGGCTTCATTTGGGTTTCGCCAAGGCTCATGACGGGAAACTCAACTGGGAAACCACCGGCCTCCCAAACGCCTCGTTTCACCGCCTCAGCCAACACCCGCAATCCCGAATTGCAGGGTGTAAGTTCTGACCATGTGTTGCAAATACCAATAATCGGTCGCCCGTCAAAAACGTGATCCGGAAAACCCTGATTTTTCATCCATGAGCGATGGATAAATCCGTCTTTATCTTTTTTGCCGTACCAAGCTTGAGAGCGACGGTTTTTCTTATCGGTCACGCAAAGTCTTTCTTTGAAACATTGTTTGACAGCCATTCGGGCAGCCAATCTTTGTGGGCTTCTAACAGTTCACCCGTCATCGCCCAAATTGTATCTAGATCAAGTTCTGCCGCCGTATGTGGGTCGAGCATTGCGGCGTGATAGACATGATCCACATTTTCATTGAGCAAGGCCGCGACTGTCAATTCCTGCACATTCACATTGGTGCGCATAAGGGCGATCAGTTGGGGCGGAATATCATTTACGACCGTGGGCTGAATACCGTTCGCATCCACCAGACATGGCACTTCAACTGCGCAGCCATCAGGCAATTGGGGGATATAGCCACTATTGGCCACATTGCCGTAAATCACAGCAGGTTCGCCCGTGGCAATTGAATTCATGATGGTTGCCGCATATTCGTGCGACTTGCAGACTTCGATTGTTTTCGCCTCGGCAAATTCTGCGGCTTGTGCTTTCCAGTCTTGAACTTGTTCGATGCAGCGTTTTGGATATTCGTCCAGCGGAATGCCGAACCGCTCGATCAAATCATCTCGGCCATTTTTGATGAAATATGGCGTATATTCCGAGAAATGTTCCGAGCTTTCGGTGACGAAATAGCCAACGCGGGTTAGCATTTCATAGCGAACGAGATTGGGACAACGCGGTGTATGCGGGTTGGTTTTCGGTTTCAACGAACCATTCGCGTAACCACTTCGCAATGCGGGATAAAGGTCGCGATAGCTACCATCAGGCAGGCGTTCCTCAAAGTTCAGGTAATAGGCCATGTGGTTGATACCTGCACATCGATAGCGCAACTTTTGATGGTCTACGCCCAAATCGGTTGCCAGTTCTTTAGCTGTGCCCTGCACTGAATGGCACAAGCCAACGTGTTTGATGTCGGGATATTTGGCGGCGATGGCCCACATATTGATCGCCATCGGATTTACATAATTGAGCATCAGCGCATCGGGGCAAACCGCGCGCATATCTTCGCAGATGGCCCAAAGGTGGGGCACAGTGCGCAGACCGCGCATAATGCCGCCAATGCCAAGCGTATCGGCTATGGTTTGGCGCAGGCCGTGTTTCTTGGGGATTTCAAAGTCTGTAATTGTACATGGATCGTAACCACCAATTTGGAAGGCAACGACAACAAAATCCGCGTCAACCAATGCTTCGCGTTGGTTCAAATGGGTCGTAACCGTCGCGCTAACCTTCATTGAGGAGATCATTTTGCGAGCGACAAGCGCAGACTCATCAAGACGGGTCTGATCGATATCCATCAAGCCGATGTGGGCGTCATTGAGCGATGAATAGTGCAGCGCATCGCCGATGATATTTTTCATGAATATCGTCGAGCCTGCACCAATAAAGGCGATTTTTTTAGTCATGTTGTACCTATTTAACTGCACCTAAGGTCAGTCCTGTGATGAAGTGTTTTTGCATCAAGAAGAACATTGCCACAGGAGGCATCGCCGCCATAATTGAGGCGGCTGAAACCAAATGCCAATTGTTCACAAATTGTCCGTTAAGCGCCCTCACCCCGGCGGTGATGGGTTTAACGCTTTCGCCTTGAGTGAGCACATTTGCCCAGAAGAAATCGTTCCATACGAATGTGAAAATGAGCACCGAAAGCGCGGCGATCGCGGGGCGCACAAGTGGCAACACGACGTGCCAAAAAATCTGCCATTCTTTGACGCCTTCAATGCGCGCACTTTCAATGAGATCGAACGGCAACGCCTTGATGAAGTTACGCATGAAGAGCGTGCAAAATCCGGTTTGAAACGCGCCATGGAATAGCACTTGGCCTTGAATGGTGTCGTAAAGGCCGGATTGCACAGACATATCGCGCACCGGCACCATCAAAATTTGATAAGGCACAAAATTGCCAGCGACGAACAGAAAGAACAATGGCAGAGCTACACGAAAACGGTAGATGGCCAACGCATAGCCTGCAAGACAGGAAAGCGCGACGGAAATGATGACCGACGGAATGGTGATTAGGAACGAATTTGTTAGATATTGCAACGCAGCGGACTGGGTGAAAACCGCGATATAGTTTTCGATCAGCGCAATACGCGAAGGAATGCCAAAAACGTTGCCAGTGTTGATGTCTGCAGCTGGACGGATTGACGTCATGAAAATGGCGATTAGAGGCAAAAGCCAGATGAACAGCGCGATAGGAACGATCACCTGATAGCTGAACAGTGCGACAGGACCCGAACTTTTAATGGAACGCGGAAACATATCAGTGACCTCCCTTTTCGTCTTGGTACATCCGCCACAAGAAGTAGCTAATGTAAAAGAGCATGATGACGAACAGCACCGTTGCGATTGCAGAGCCATAACCATAGCGCTCGCCATATTCAGAAATCGCAGTTTCATACATGTAATAGGCCAACACATTGGTGGACCCGAACGGGCCGCCTTGGGTCATAATGGCGATCATGTCAAATGAACGGAGCGCACCGATTACCGTTACCACGACCGCGATAAAGGTCGCCGGGCGTAATTGGGGCAACACGATGTACCAAAGCATTTTCCAGCCCTTAGCGCCGTCTAAACGGCCAGCTTCGATTTGATCAGCTGCAACATTGTTAAGGCCCGTAAGGTACAGGATCATGCAATAGGCGATCTGGGGCCATAGCCCCGCCGCGATGATGCCGTATGTGGCAAACTCTGCGCTTGAAAGAATGTCTGGTGGGGTCTGCGCGCACCGATAGGTGACGTTGCCAAGCAGATTGAGGGTCTCTTCGCAGTAAAGGGCTTTCCAGATGGAGCCAACAACACCAAAATCGGGGTTATAGAACCAGCCAAAAATTAGACCAACAACAACTTGGGAAATAACAAAGGGGAAAAAGAAAAGCGACTTATAAAGCCGCATACCCAGCGTTTCTTGGTTGAGAAACAGCGCAATAAAAAGCCCCACAGGCACAGCCAACATGAACAGCACAAGCCACAAAACGTTGTTTTTGAGCGATGTCCAGAATTTGGGGTCTGACCAGAGTTTAATGTAATTATCGAACCCAACCCAAGCTGCTGTTGATGTGCCGTCTGCAAGGTAAAGGCCGTTCCACTCGTAGAATGAAAGCCAGATGGATTCAAAGATTGGAATAACAACATAGATCGCGAAGTAGATAAGCGCCGGCACGAGGAATAGCCAGGGCGCGATGTTGAGCTTATTTCGGGCGAGCCAGGATGCTCGTGATACCGTTTGCGTGTTATCAGTGACAGCCATGCCTCATCTCCCCAAAAGCCAAACTCGTGGAATGACGGTGGGCACCAAAAGCACCCACCATCGATTTATTTATTTGTAGACGTCAGCTTGAACTTCGTCGAGACGCTCAAGAATGGCCATCATTTTGGAGGTATCAAGCATGAACTCTTGGAAACCTTCCATGCCAGCTTTCGCCATTGCAGCAGGTGCGTCACGGTCATAGAACTGAGCAAGACCGGCAGCTGTTGATACGGTTTCAAAACCTTCTTTGATGAACTTGTCGTCACCAACTTCAGCTTTTGAGTTGATCGGCAGCTGGCCAATTGTTGAATTCCACTTTGACTGAACGTCAGGGCGGGCAACAAAAGCTAAGAACTTGCGTGCATCTTCTTTGTTTTTGGCATTGGTAGGAATGAAGAATGCATCCGCAGGCGCTTCTTCAGCACGAGGCAAGCCAGGTGTGATTTCTGGGAACTTGAAATAATCAATTTGATCTTCAGTTAGACCAGCATTTTTATAGCCATCTACTGAGAAGTTACCCATTACATACATTGCAGCATCGCCATTGGCGAAAGGTGCAATTGCATCCTGCCAGCTCATCGACGCGTGGTTATCCACAAAGCCACATTCCTCAATCAACTGTTTCCAGTTTTCAAAGGTTTTAACGATTTTTGGATCTGTGTATTTGATTTCACCAGCCGTTAGAGCGTTATGAACGTCGTAACCGTTGGTGCGCAAGTTAATGTAGTCAAACACGCCAGCCGCAGTCCAAAGGAACTTAGTACCAATGGTGAAAGGCGTAACGTTGTTTTCTTTCATCACAGAACAAGCTGCGAGCAATTCGCTCCATGTTTGCGGCTCTTCGATTTTTAGCAGATCGAAAAGATCTTTGCGGTAATAAACGCCCCACTGGTAGTACGAATAAGGCACGCCCCAGATCTCGCCATCACGAGTCATGGTTGGCTTGATCGCTGCTAGGTCTTCATTGAAGCCTTGCTCTTCCCATAGATCAGTTACCGGTGTGAACAAGCCAGCATCCACGAATGGAGCCATACGGTTACCCGGATACCATGACGTTACGTCAGGCGCATCAGCGGTTAGGAAATTACGAATAGCAGTTTTGTGCGCTTCGCGATCGTTGTTGTTGACGATGACATTAATGTCAGGGTTTTCAGCTTGGAATTGCGCAACCGCATCATCGAAGCCTTTTTTTGGACCAGGGTTCAAATCATCAAAATTGATGACAAGATCCCCTGCGAAAGCCGTTGCCGACATCATTGTCGCCGCAAGCAGTGCGGTTACACCGCGTCCTAGTAGTCGTTTCATGAGTTTTTCCTCCCGATTGGTTCCAACATATGAAACTTGGTTTTAACTATTGAAATTATTGTTCGTTAAACCTATTGTTGTCAACAGGGTCGTTGGATTAAATTGCCAAAAAACGACAATAGAGGGGCGTGGAGCGAAAATGAGTAGCCAAGCAAACAAAGACGGCACGGTAGGTAAGGCGTTGGAAATACTGGATGACGTCGCCGCCTTTGGTCGCCCTATCCGCTTCAACGACATACTCAGCAACAGCCGCCATCCCAAGGCAACCCTTTACCGCTTGATGCAAACGCTAACGAGCCAGGGCATGTTAGACTACAACCCTGATCACCAAACATATGCCCCTGGCGTGCGTTTGGTTAGGCTAGCGCATTCAGCATGGCAGCAATCATCTTTAGCGCCCATTGCAAAACCGTCCATCGACAGGCTTTCAACAGAGTTAGGACAAACGATCCACCTCGCGCAGCTCGACAATGGGCAAGCGCTATATGTGGACAAGCGTGATTCTACGCGGCCTATTCAAATGTTCAGCCAAGCAGGCAAAGTCGGGCCGGGTTATTGCACCGGGGTTGGCAAAGCCATGCTGGCGTTCTTGGACAAGAATGAGCAGGAAAAGGCGCTAGCACAACAAGCATTCTATGCGTTCACCGACAAAACCATCACAGGTTCTGAGCAACTGTTGGCAGAATTGGCTGAAATCAAAAAATCTGGCATGTCGTTTGACCGCGAAGAGCATGAGCCCAACATTATCTGCATTGCAGTACCCATTCTTGCCCCGTCGGGCCGCGTACTTGGCGGCATGTCCGTCACCAGCACCACCAACAGAACCACACTTGATCAACTTCAAGAATATGCGCCGCAAATGAAAAAAGCGGCAAAAGAAATCGCAACTGCGTCTGAGAATTGGCAGTTCCCAAACCACTAAATTTGTCACGCCCGAGGGGGGAATAAAATGTCCGGTGTAAAGATATCAAATGCAATAAAGAAATATGAGAGCGTTCAGGTTATTCACGGCGTCGATCTTGATGTTGAAGACGGCGAATTTTGCGTTTTTGTGGGCCCATCTGGTTGTGGCAAATCCACATTGTTGCGCATGATCGCTGGTTTGGAAGAAACCACAGGCGGCACCATCCAAATTGGTGACCGTGACGTAACACATGCCGATCCGGCGGAACGCGGCATTGCGATGGTGTTTCAGACCTACGCACTTTACCCCCACATGACCGTTGAACAAAACATGGGCTTCGGCTTAAAAATGAATGGCGTGGAAAAAGACGTCATCAAACAAAAGGTCAGGGATGCATCACAAATCCTAAAACTCGACGATTATTTGGATCGCAAGCCCAAGGCTTTGTCTGGTGGACAACGCCAGCGGGTGGCCATTGGTCGCGCAATTGTTCGCGGGCCTGAGGTGTTTTTGTTTGATGAACCTTTGTCTAACCTTGATGCGGAACTCCGGGTTGAAATGCGGGTAGAATTGGCGCGGTTGCACAAAGAAATTGGCGCAACCATGATTTATGTGACCCACGATCAAGTTGAAGCCATGACATTGGCCGACAAAATCGTTGTGCTGCGCGCCGGAATTGTTGAGCAAGTTGGCTCCCCGATGAAGCTTTATAAAGACCCGGACAACAAGTTTGTTGCTGGATTTATTGGCTCGCCGGGCATGAACTTCCTCAATGCGACTGTTGCAAGTAAAGCTGTAAAAATTCCAGCCTTTGGCGACCGGCAAGTGAGTACCAGTGCGGACCTTTCGAAAGCCGGAACTGATATTTCAGTCGGCGTTCGTCCCCAACATTTAACCATCGACCCAACAGGTTCGGATTTATCCGTAAACCTTGTCGAGCATTTGGGTGGAGTGACCTACGTCTATTTGGATGCAGGAACCGGCGAACGTATCATTGTTGAAACAAATGCGGATGAGGATGTTTTGGAAATTGGCACAAAAGTGTCTGTTTCCTTTGAGGCAGAAAACATGATGTTGTTTGACGCGAAAACCGAAAAACGCGTGCGCTAAGACTGGCTGAGAAATCGATCCAACACTTGCAAAAAGTTGGATCGATCTGCCTTGGTGAAACCGGGATTGTAACCTTTGATCTCGCCCGACTCGCGCAAATCCTGTTTAAGGCCGCGCATGGCGATGGCCATGCCAATATTTGCATCGGTAAACGGTTTGCCGGTTGGGCCCATTACACGGGCCTTTTTGTCCAAACACCTTTGTGCCAGCGGAATATCTGAAGTGATGGCGATATCGTTCGCTTGAATATTTTCGGCGATCCAATCGTCGGCCACGTCGGCGCCATGGGGCACAATGACGTGTTGGATCATTGGGTCACGGGATGGTCGCAGACCACCATTGGACACGATGAACGTTTTCACGTTATGCCGTTCGGCAACGCGGATAATTTCACTTTTGACCGGACAGGCATCGCCATCCACATAAATACTCACCATAGCGGTCTTTTAAATCGAAGACACTCGATTGGCTAGCGCTGATCGGCAGGCATGTGTGGACGCGTTGCGCTTCATCACGCGTGGGCTTCACCCAATATCCCTCGCCATCCGCCGACCAAATTGGTCGTTAGCTGCCACTGCCCTGTCGCAATTCTTGCCAGATCGTTCGACATAGAATTTTGATATCCAACAAAACACTTTGGTTTTGAATATACTCTAGGTCAGCCTCAATTCGACGTTTGGCCATCGAGTAATTGAGCGTTGGACCACGCAGTTTTCTAACCTGCGCTAGACCTGTAATCCCGGGTAAAACGCGATGCCTGTTATGATAATTTGGCACGACATCTTCATAAAGTGCATCGACAACCCGCATATTCGGCACATGACATCTGGGGCCAACCAAAGACATCTCGCCCATCAAAACGTTCCAGAGTTGGGGCAATTCGTCAATATTTGTACGTCGGAGGAGCCGACCAAACGGGGTAACTCTAGGGTCGTCATATTGGGTTTGCTCAAGGCCAAGCATATCGCCCTGCCCGTAAAACATGGTGCGGAATTTGTATATGGTGATCAATTTTCCGTTTCGGCCGAGACGACGCTGGCAAAAGAACACAGGCCCTGGCGTATCCAATTTAATGCCAATGGCAACGAGCAGCAATATAGGCACTAGCGCTAAACCACAAAGCGCGCCCCATATGTCCATACCGCGCTTCAATATCCGCCCGGTGACGATTGACCACAAAGGTTTTAGCCCGCGATCGGGCCTACCGTAAACAGCACGTACCCCACGTCGGGTGGTTGTGTATTCTCTGGAAAATTCGAAGCTCATAAACGAACCAAAAGCCAAAAGTAAAAGTTAAATATGTGTTAACATTATCCGTACTTTTACCTATTGGCAATTGCAATTTGCTGGGCCAAACCAATGCAACTTAAATGGATTTAAATGCCTTATCCGGCATATGATGTTTTGTAGTTTTTCAGATATGAAGTTGTTTGGTGAGCGCCGCCATTGAGCACGGGCACAATCGATAAATGCTCGAATTGGGCAAGAATGTGATGAGCCTTTCGCACTTCTGCTTGCGCCAGCTTTCCAGACTTCACCACAAAAATTGCCGCATCTGCATGTTTCAAGAAATAGTTAGTATCCACAACTGGAAGCAATGGTGGGGTATCGATGATGATATAGTCGTAGTGCTTGGAAACACTGTTGAGTAATTTCTCCAACCCAGGTCCGGCCAACAACCTATCTGGACTTGCAGTTGGGTTACCCTGACCGATCAAAACATCCAAATTTGCTTCAATTTGATTGTGAAACGACGCCGTTAAAGCCGTTGCGTCTAGTGGGGTCGCCAAGAAACTTGAAAACCCTTGATCGCTTTCCACGCCGAGCAGATGATGAAGCGTAGGTTTTCGAAGATCACCATCAATCAGCAATACACGTTTTCCCAATGAGGCCGTCACTTTAGACAGAGCCGCGGAAACGAACGACTTTCCTTCGTTCTCCACACTAGATGTGACCAGTACAATTTTTGCGCTCTTTTCCCCAAATTGGGCTGTTCTGGCTTTTTGTGACAATGCCAACTCCAAATCCAACCTTAGCCGACGTGAGGCCTCAGAAAATTCAAGTTGTTGCATGGCATGAATAAGGGAGGCTGAATTTTGATTTTGGTTTGGCGATATGTATGGCAGTGCGAGTTGAGGAAACGATGCGCCGATGCGCTTGCCCATTAATTCACTTAATTGATCATCTGTGGTTACACCGCCCAGATACAGATCATAAAAATAGGTGACTGCTACACACAGCCCGAGCAGAAGGACAGCAGCCGTTAACATGATCATGGTCCGGTTGGGAAAAACTGCCTTGGAGGCTGGTGTAGCAAATGCTGCTATGCGCAAGCTCGGCGTTTGTGCGGCAAGTTGGCGATCCATATTTGACGTACGTTTGACCAATTCTTCATATTGCTTTCTTGCAGCATCCGTTTGGGTTTTGACCTGATAGAACTTGGATAATATCGCCGCAGGAAGGTTGACCTGCGCTAAGCGAAGTCGAACTTGGGCCACAACAACCTGCTGCTGACCAACCAACTCTCCAATCAACCTGCTTGTCGACGATCTTTCATTTTCCACCAACAGCGAGAAGTTAGCTTTAAGGAATTCCAAGTCCTTTTCGATGTTTTCTACCCCGTCTTGACCCACACCTTTTGCCGCCTGCGCCGCCAATTCATCACGCTGTCTTGCCAGTTGCTCGAGCGTTGCGCCGCCTATTTCGGCTGCCAGCACATTCCATTCTGATGAGATATCAAAGCTGTCAATTCTGCTGATCGAGGTTCTTGCTAGAGCTTCTTGTTCCTTCATGCCAAACAGAACTGATTTGAGTTCTGCCAATTTTGGGTCACCTGAATGGGCCGCAATTTCAGCAAGGTTTTCAACAACAAATTCGCTCAGTTGAAGTTCTGAATTCATCAGAACATTTTTGGCCTGTTCCACTTGTTGCTCGAGCATTGTCTGTGCGCGTAAAACGGAGTTAATCCGTTGGGCAAGGCGGAGATCGATATGAAGTTGAGCCAGCTGATTGACAATGGCGGCGGCTGTTTGCGGATCAATGGAACGGGCGGAAAGTTCTATTATGAATGTTCTACCCTTCCGCTTCACAAATACCGCGTCTTTGAGATGGCGCACAATTTCGTCCATCGAAATTTTTTGAGGCGGCACCGGCTTTAAAACACCCAACATCCATTTGAGAATGGAAGAATTTGTTTCAAATTCCTGAAGTTGTTCCAATGGCAGTGCGCGTGCAACTTCATAGTAAACTGGGTCGGACTTTAGCAGTTCCACTTCACTGTCAATCACGCCATTGACGAGGCCAAATGCCAGTGGTTCCGCCTGCGGGTCAAATAGACGCTGACCGTCAACATCCACTAAAAGTTTTGCGTTGGCTGAATATATTGGGGTGATCAGATTTGTCGTCATAAAGACAAATGCCAGTGCGGCAAAATAGAAAATAAAAATCAATCTTGCTCTGCGTATCAACAGCGCGGTAACCGCACGGAAATCGGCTTTTGGTTGGCTCACTAAGTCACCGGCAATAAAATAAAAAACGCATAAAATATATATTGGATTAGTATAATCACGTATTAGCCTATTGAATAGCCCTAAACGACACGCCCGCCTTTCCGCCGGTTTGGCCGGTATTCATCCGATCGAATTATTGATCAGTTCCAAAAATATCTCTTGTGAAGACCTTGTCGCGCACATCATCAAGGTTCTGGTCAACCCGATTGCCAACGATCAAATCGGCTTCGCCCTTAAACTTGCGCAAATCGTTTTCCACTCGGGAGTTAAAGAAGCTTGGCTCGTCAAGCCCGGGCTCATAAACAATAATTTCTATGCCTCGGGCCTTCAGTCTTTTCATAATACCTTGCACCGAACTCTCACGAAAATTGTCGGCACCAGCCTTCATCGTAAGCCGATAAATGCCGACCACAGAAGGATCTTTCAACAGAATTTGCTCGGCAATAAAATCTTTTCTGGTTCCATTTGCCTCAACGATTGCCTTGATCATATTTTGAGGCACATCAGCATAGTTCGCCATGAGCTGACGCGTGTCTTTAGGCAAGCAATAGCCACCATAGCCAAACGAAGGGTTGTTATAGTGCATTCCAATCCTTGGATCATGCCCGATACCTTCAATGATGACCTTGCTATCAAGCCCGCGCGCCATGGCGTAGCTGTCCAACTCGTTCATATAGGCAATCCGCATGGCGAGGTATGTATTGGCGAACAATTTGATTGCCTCAGCCTCTCGGGCATTTGAAAACACCATGGGAATGTCTGGTTTGATCGCACCTTCAGCAAGAAGCTGTGCAAATACATTCGCACGGTCAGAAACTTCGCCAACAACAATTCGCGAGGGATGCAAATTGTCAAAAAGCGCTTTGCCTTCGCGCAAGAATTCGGGTGAAAAGATAACGTTTTTGGTGTTGAGTTCTAGCGAAATACTTTCGGTAAACCCTACCGGCACCGTCGACTTGATGACCATTGTTGCGTCGGGATTAAGCTTAGTGACATCGCGAATGGCGTGTTCAACTGAAGAAGTATCGAACGTGTTTTGAACAGGATCGTAGTTCGTGGGCGTTGAAATGATCACAAAGTCTGCATTGGCGAAAGCAACGTCAGGATTGTTCGTCGCTTGCAAATCAAGGCGCTTATTTTGCAAGTAATCCTCTATTTCAGGATCATGGATCGGGCTAACTCGATCATTGATCTGCTTTATGCGTTGTGAAGAGATATCCAGCGCCACAACTTGGTTATGTTGGGCCAACAAAATGGCATTTGCCAACCCGACATAACCCATTCCAACAACTGCTATTCTTTTGTTCATCGCCAAATCGCCATCTCAAAACTGTGTTGCTGTGGTTCAATAAATCGGTGCGCCAAAATCGCTTAACTGGGCAACAATACACACCTGTGACAAAGACGCAATTTCAGCGAGGGGCATTTTTTGCTGGGCAAATAGACCCGCCCCTAAATCCAACTTATCCCCCTTTGGCTTTCATGCCCCATAATTTGCACATCATCTAACAAACATTGGACCAGATATGCTTGACCGTTTTGAAAGCCTTAGTACCAGCACAAACGACCCGGCCTCCCGGGCTTTTTCCATCACACCCGACGATGTTTCAGACATAGCTGAAATCACCCGCGCACTATTTGTTGGCGTGGGCGGCGATGTTTCTGTTGAAATGGCAAATGGTGACAACGCGATTTTTAAAAATGTGCCCAACGGCGCGACGCTGCCCATCCGCGTCCGGAAAGTAAGAACGGACACAAGTGCAAACTCAATTTTAGGCCTATCCTAATGATCGGGGTGGGCATTGATCCGCAATCCGCTAGCCCGCAACCCTTTTTGGCAATCAGCCAAAAATGGGACAAGCATCGTGGTGCCTTGGACGCGCATTTTTCAAACTTTCCAACCGGCAACGGCCCACATGTGCAACCCGTCGCTGGCACAAAACCAACCATAACGACCAGCAATGGCGACATGCTGGGCAGTTATCCAGTGTTTATCCAATTTGATAATACTGCACTGGTTGACCAACATGTGCGCATTGAATGCGGCGTTCCAGCCCTTGTTGCGGGTTCTTTCCTACGGCCTGAACAGGCAAGTTTGAACAGTTCACAAAAGGCCAAAGTGAACTCGCGTATATCGGTAAATGTAACATCGCAAGCCGTCGCGTTTTACGTCATCGGCTCAGCGGACCCCTACCGGTTTATCGTAGACGGACAATATGTCGATCTGGTCGGCACCCTACCCGCCGCAGCATCAGGCACTGGCGCAAACTATATCATGCTCAATTTTGCGAGCGCGGCAACGCGTCATGTAACAATCGAGCTACAGCGTGGGCAAGGCCTGCGGCGCATCTTGGCCGATGGTGCTGGCACCTTTGAAGCAAAACCTGTTGCATCAACAAAACGCATCATCATTGTTGGTGACAGTGTAACTGGTGGGCAAGGGGCCACCCATTTGGGGGACGGATTTGCGCCCGTACTTGGTGATCTTCTGGGCGTTTCAGATTGCTGGGCCTCAGGGGTTGGTGGCTCAGGTTACCTGAACACCCAAGGCGGTTCGCGGTTCAAACTGAGCGAACGATTGGGCGACGTAAATGATCATGGACCATGGGACTTGATTGTGATCGCGATGGGGTTGAACGATTTCGGCCTTGGCGATGCGAAGGCAGAGGCAGGTATTTGTTTTGACCTGATCCGATCATCCAACCCGGAAACACCGATTGCAGTGGTCGGACCTTGGGACAATTATGCACCCACGCCTGTTGGCTCCACCTACTCCGCCACGAAATCAGCCATTATGTCAGCAGTTGGCGCCCGTCCGGGGGTTTATTTTATAGACCCCGAAGGCATCGCCTACACAAAAGATGATAGCGTGCATCCGGATACAGCGGGGCATACCACTCTCGCTCAATGGTTAAATGGCGAGTTGCGACAATTGGTTCAATGAGCTTATTCGTTATGCTAAATTTCGGTTCTTGATCCATTTCGCTGGGTTGCCCACGTAAACCCCGCCGGCGTCCAAATCCCTAAACGTGACGCCGCGCGCGCCCAAAACGGCCTCATCGCCGATTGCAACACCGGGCCCGACAAAACTCTGGGCCGCAATCCATGCACGATCACCAATGGCAATCGGCGCGGTTTTTAGACTAAAATCTACATCCGAAATATCGTGACTACCTGTACAAAGATATGCACCTTGCGAAACGATTACAAAATCGCCAACTTCGATTTTGTCCATGGAATAGCAAATTGCGTTTGGACCAATAATTGAATTGGCACCCACGTGCAGGTTTTTGGGGTACCAAACTTGAACCGATGAATATAGCCGCGCTGATGGGTGAATATTTGCGCCAAAAAGATTAAGCAGAAATGCACGCCACTTATAAAATGCCGGTGGTGTCCAGCGGGCAAAAAGAAACCACACTGCGCGAAATAATGCCCGTTCCAGTCTGTGTGAAAGGGGAAAGCTCGCTTTACCGGTAAAGATATTTTCCTCCGGTTTTGCCAAACCACTCCGTGCATCACGCATTTTGCTTGCCCTCCAAAACCCGTTGATATTGCGCGATCATTGAAGTGGCTATGTCTCCCCAATTGTAACGGTCCGCGAACGCCTTGCTCAATTGCGCCTGCGCTTGTTTTTCTGTTTCAGATTTGGCCAGTTGTGTTCGTAAAACTGATGACAGGTTGGAAAAATTGATCATAAGACATGTTGCAACATTGTGTGTGAACAGTTCAGGCAAATTGCAGCGTTCGGAGATAAGCGGCACGCAGCCAAATTGCAGTGACTGCAAGACTGCCATGGGCAATCCTTCGCTGAGCGACGGCAAAACAAAATACCGCGCTGTTTCGAGCGCCTCGGTCTTTTGCTCACCATAAAGCGGTCCGACAAAATTCACGTTATCATGCGCACAAGCCGCTCGGATTACGGCACTCTCGTAATCCTCATTGCCCCAGCCAGCTATTGTTAGAGGGACGGGCATATCCGCAGCATGCGGCCAATTCTCAATCAGCTCGATGACCTGTTTTTTTTGATGCAAACGACCCAGATAAAGTGCGCTATCGGTCTTTAGACCTGTGAGTTTCCCATCCTGTTTTTCAACACCGTTGGCAGCTGTAAAACACCGTTCTTCGTTACAATTCGTAAACTCGAATATCGCCTGCCGTTCGGCATTGCATAAAGCATGCACATGTGATCGACGCATCAATGGCTTTTCAAACAGCGCCGCATGAGCCCATTTCAAGGTTGCACGTCGTGCCAAAATATATGGATCAAGCATACCACGCGGGGAAACCACAACGGGTATATTTAGCAATTGAGCGAGCCGGCCGACCGCACTTGTTGCGCCCCATATGCCATGCAAATGAATAAGATCCGGCTTGCTTAAAAACAATTTGACCAAAGACTGGAAGCTAAAACTCCATGGCCCTGCCCATCTGCTGTGGGCGATGAGCGGCGTGTCCTGCCAAACATGCTTGTCGCTCTCGAAGAACTGGTCCGTTCCCCCCATGACAACGTTCTCCACTCCAGCAACCGAAAGCGCCTTGGAAAGACCTGAGACGGAGAAATATAGTCCGCCAGCGCTGCGGGAAAGTGACGGTGTAACATGGGCGACCTTCATTTTAGGCCACCGCCAAGTTGGACGCAGAACGCCTTGCGTACCAGTTAAAGAATTGGCTGAATAAGATTGCGAGGTAGAAATATCTGAGGCAGTTGCGGATGGGATATTGGGAAGCAAAAAACAACGCCAATAGAAATATCGCCAAAACAAATAGGTAAGGCGCAGCACCAATTTGCGCCGTTTTCGACACTGATCGCATAGCGACAAAAACAATTCCCCAAAATAGAAAGAAATATAGCGAACCAAAAACCCAGGCTTCACCAAATGCATTGAAAGGGACATAGTGTAAAACGCGTTGCTCGTTCAAAGCCTTGACCGACTGAAACCCATCAATCGCGTCGATGGTGGGCATAAACGACAGCACCTTAAATGCAGTATCATAGTTTTCAGGGACAGCTGTTTGGACAGAAGCCGATGTGACCAGCAGGCCCGAAGAAACGTTTGCTAAAATCTTTTGGAATTGCTGGCCATTCTCAAATGAAAAAATCAACTGTTGAACGACAGAACTTAAACCCAACTCCGCATGATTGCGAGCTTCCAATGCGTACGAAATAGAGGCGAAAGCCAACAATACCAAAACTGCAGCAAGTAAGGTCCTCTTGCCTATAAACATGGCAATAGAAGCAATAGCAAAATAGACAGCAACAATGCGGCTGCCTTCCGCAAGGCCCAGGCCAATTGCAAACAATATGAGCGGCAGTGAAAACCAAAAGAACTTTCGGTCATCGGATAAAAAGCTACTCATCGCTAAAACGATCAATAGGGCCGAACCCATCCGGTAGGTCGTGATGATCAACTTGCCAATTTTATCGTCCGCAAAAAGCGCGTTGTAGTCTTTGATTGACCCATAGTCGGCATACCCAAACAATGTTTCTTGCCCAAACTTTATGGAGATAAAAATTGTGGCAACGGCGCAAAACCCGAGAAGCGAATTTGCAAGTAAGGGCGGGACTTGTAGCGCTGAATATGAACATGCAAGTTGCGTGTTTGCATCCCGATATGAAAGTGAGGCCGTAAGTCCGAGCATCACCAATATCAAGCCCGAAACTGCTTCTGGGCCAAACCAATTGGGTTGACCATCAACGAAATACGCGACTGACCCGACCAGTTCGATTAGGTCATTGAAGATCGACATGCCAAAAAGCCAATTGTTTGCGGCGGCAAAAATCAGCAATATGCGGCCCAACAATGGTGCATTTGGCATGAACAACGCGCAAAGCAATGCCCCGACAGCGAACAGGTGAAACAAACTCATGTTGTTGTTCCCTGTTCAATGCCAGTAGAGGTGCGTTGGTTATGTCTTGAAATACATAGGTAGGCAGCGAACGCCACACAGCAATTCGCCAACAAATCAGCAGCAACAACTGCGCCCAACCCCCAATGCTCGGTAAAACCAAATGTTATGGTCAGGCCAACGATCACGCCGATCACGCTAAAAATTGCGGCTTCTTTGAACATGCCCAGCGCTGTCAAACTCTGGATAAGCGTTAGGGCGACGGCACCTGAAAATATCAATATTGAAAATTTCAGGATCAACTCACCAATGGCTGACGAGCCGCTTTGCGCGCTGAAAGCGCCAATAAGGGCAGCAATCAGTGTCGACATAATAGCAATGGAAAGGTTGATCCGTTGCGCTGAAATAATATTAGAAAACTGGATGCGATGAGACAAATTGATCTCTCTCACCAAATCAGGAAACTCGACACGCCTAGCAATGTTGGTCAGCAGCAAAAACCCGGTCACGATTTGCTTTACGTAAATGAGCGCGCCGACAGCCCCACTCCCCAAGACGGAGAAACAAATGAGCAGTTGAAGACGGAAGTAAATTTGTCCCGGTATTACACTCATCAGGGATGCGAGCGAAGTGAAGAATATGTCCTTCACCATTTTGGACGTAACTTCTTCATTCAAGAGTTTCAGGCCGCAACGTCGACTGACGAGGTGCTGAACGAGAACGGCGATTAAGCAGCCGAGTGAAAATGCTGTTCCCAATAAATAGCCACCAACTGCATCTTGCAAGTTGAGCGCGATCGGCAAAATTAAGGCTGAAATCACATATGGTGATGCAGTGGATATGCCGCTGGCACCGCTAAGACCTAGCCCATCCAAGACACCTGTTGAATTGAACACCCAGATGATAATTGCTGGTGCAGCGCATATCACAAACGCATTTGAGAAAGCCCAATTGCTCACTAAAGTATATGCAAGCACGGCGCTTAGTATCAGCATACAAATTCCGGCACGCACGATAATGGCAGCGCGAAATAATTGCGCGATTTCATGCCGGTCGGTTTTGCCATGAACGATCAGGGCGACCTTTCGCGTCAAAACCGTAGTGCAGCCACCATCAACGATAAGAAGGGCTAAAATTAAAAATGAAAAGTGTGTGCCAAAACTAGCCAACTCGAGCAGTTTGTCGCCCATCACCAGCCATGTATTGGCCAGGAACATCGCGCCCTGCCCCAACAAAAGTCCGAAAAGGAGCCAGGCCATGTTGACCCACTTCGTCGTGAACCGTTTGACATTCAAGTGGTACAAAGGCGCTCCAATTCTACTTCGAATTGGGCCAGTATTTTGGTTTTGCTCCAGCTTTTTAGTGCTCGTTGTCGCGCGTTGACTGCCATCTTTTGATAAGTGTCTTTTTCATCAAGCAGTTTTACAATTGCAGCAGCGAGTTCAATTGGGTCGCCAGGTTTTGTTATTAGACCACAGCCCTGAACTTCATTAGCGATGCCGGTTCTCGCCTCAACGGTCGCGACGACCGGCCGGCCAGACGCCAACATGTTTGTCAGTTTGGATGGCAACACCAAGTCCGCAGCGCCAAATGTTTGTGGCAATAAATGAATGGTTGCAAGATTGAGCAGCTCATTGAGCTTCTCAGTTGGTTGGAGATCGTGAAACTGGATGTTGTCCAAACCGTCGGCTTGCGTTTCGAGCCCGGTTAGTGAGGGCCCCTCTCCGCAAATCACAAATGTTATGTCAGCTCGATGCGCCAAGACCTTGGCGGCTTCCACAATGACTTCAATGCCTTGTTTGAGGCCGATGCTGCCTGAATAGAGCGCTATGTGCGGCGTGGAAATATTCCAACTTTGTCGAAACGCTGAGGGCGCATCAAGGGGATGGATTTTATCGGTGTCCGCCCAGTTTCTAAATTCGATCGTATTTTCTTTGCTCACCCCTTTTGTGTGCAACTTCTTCACCATTTGTGGCGAGATGGAGCTGACCCGATGAAACCGAGCCATAATCCAATTTTCAAAACCGCACGCTAACCGACCCAGCGCGGTTCCCTTCGACAAAAGAGCGGTTGCTGACGCCGCTTCAATTTCAAAATCTTGGATATGCAACCAAGACTTAGCCCCCACCAAAAACGCTGAAAATCTCGCCGCGATGGCTGAGAGTAACGAAGGGGCAATGCAAAACACGCAATTTGGGCGAAGGGCAATGGCTTGAACCAGTGCGGGCACAAAGCAACTCAGCAAAAAGCTCAGGTGGTGTAAAATTCGTTTTGGCCCGGTTGGATTTTTTGGCACAAAAATCGGCACTCGGTGCACACAGACGTTGTTTTCCACGTTGGTGGTCCAGTGCCATTTTGAATAGCCTCTGGCAACTTCCCAGTTCGGATAATAAGGCTGTGCTGCGATCACATGAACCTCGTGCCCTTTGGCGGCGAGCATTTGTGCCAATTCAGATGTATAAACGGCAATGCCAACTTTTTCAGGCGCATAGTTGAGCCCCACGATTAGGATTTTCATGGCACCTGCTCCAAGCTCGTGCGCAGTAACTTACTGTCATGCGTAAAGGTCTTTGCATCAGTGCGATAATAGCTTTTGTGCCAAGCAACATATTTGGCAATCCCGTCATCAATTTTCGTGTTCGGGACATAATCAATGAGCTGTTTTAGCAAACCTGTATCTGCCCAGGTTGCAGGTACGTCCCCTGCTTGCAGGGGCAAAAGATTGCGCAGTGCCGTTGTGTCGACAGCATTTTCAATAGAACAAATGAGGGTTTCGAGTGGGGTTGGCTGTGAACTTCCAATATTTACCACCTGATAAGGAGCAGCTGTCGGCATAGCCGCGTCAGTTGGGGTTGGCGCGACGTCAATCAGCAACCGCAAAGCGCTGATCAGGTCATCAATAAACGTGAAGTCTCGGGACGACTTACCATAATTGTAGACATCTATCGGCTTGCCATCGAACATTGCTGAGGCGAACTTAGAGACCGCCATATCAGGCCTTCCCCACGGCCCATAGACTGTAAAAAATCGACATATGGTAGTCGGTATTTGATACAGATGCGCATAGGAATGGGCCATCACTTCCATTGATTTTTTGGTGGCGGCATAAAACGATAATTGATGTTCCGTGCTGTCGTTTTCTGCATAGGGAGTTTTTGAATTGCTTCCATAGACCGAAGAAGAAGACGCAAGGAGCAGATGGTTTGGCGTAAATTTGCGGGCCGCTTCCAAGAGTTCAAACACGCCGTCGACATTGCTGTGCAAATGAAGCCTTGGGTTTTCAACAGAATGACGAACCCCGGCTTGCGCAGCAAGATGAACCACAATTTCGGGTCGATATTTTTCGAACATGCCTGAAAGAAACTCAGGTTCATCGATAGAACGGCAGCTGAAAGTAAATTCGGGTGTTTCAAGTAGCATCGCGCAGCGCTTTTCTTTTAGCGCCACATCGTAATAATCGGTATGCGCATCGATGCCAATGACACGGAAACCATCTTGCAGCAGCAGTTTACAGCAGTGATATCCGATGAAACCTGACGAGCCTGTAACCAGCGCTATAGGTTTGATCTTGTCCATTTCAAAAAGCATCCGTAGCCAAGAATGAATTGTACGTTTGCGCGATCCCGTCCTTGAGTTGGATTTTAGCTTCCCAGCCCAGCTCCCTTAATTGGTCGGTGTTCATGCACTTTTGAAATGTGCCGTCAGGCATGCTCAAATCGTTGGACACCTCCCCTTTAAAACCGACTATTTCGCACACCAATTTTGCCAGTGCTTCGATACTGATATCCTGACCTGTACCGACATTTATATGTCCGCCGCGCTGGTAATTTTTCAGCAAAAACACAAGCGCATCCGCACAATCATCTATATGCAGAAATTCACGTCTGGGCTTACCAGTCCCCCACATTTCAATCGTTGAATTATTATTCTGTTTTGCCTGATGCGCCTTTTTTATTAATGCGGGCAGCACATGGGCTGTTTGCAAATCATAATTGTCATGGGGCCCGTAAAGATTGCACGGCATCGCTGTGAAATAGGCGCGTCCATATTGACGATGATAGGCATCGATCAGTTTTAAAACCGCGATTTTGGCAATGGCATAGGCTTGATTGGTCGGCTCCAATGCGCCAGTCAAAAGTGCATCTTCTTGTATGGGCTGTGCGGCCAATTTGGGATAAATACAACTGGAGCCTAAGAACAGCAATCGATCGACATCGGCCAAATGAGCCGCGTGGACAATGTTCGTTCCAATCATCAAATTGTCGTACAAGAATTGGGCTGGATAACTGTCATTCGCTGATATTCCGCCAACAGTTGCCGCGGCGAGAATAATGGCGTCGGGTTTGATGTCTGCGACATAGGTTTCAACCGCTTTTTGATCTCGCAAATCAAGTTGCTCGCGATCAATCCCCAGGGTTTCACATGGTTCGTTTTCAAGCCGTCGCAACAGCGCCTTGCCGACCATACCATTGTGACCTGCAACCCAGATTTTTTTACCCGCTAAATCAAATCTCATTCGGCGGCAGTTTGGTAATTGGGGATATCATTTGCCAAAGCATGCAAGTCACGTTGCACCATCTCGCGTATTAACTGGCGGACCGATATTTTGGGTGACCAACCCAATTTTTCGCGTGCCTTTTTCGCGTCACCAATAAGTAGGTCAATTTCTGTAGGTCGAAAATATCGCGGATCAATTTCAACGAGGCACTCGCCCGTTTGCCGATCATATCCGCACTCATTTAAACCCTTACCACGCCAAGCAAGTTGAATGCCGACCTCTTTAAACGCCAACTCAGTAAATTGGCGAACAGATGTGGTTACGCCCGTTGCAAGCACATAATCTGAGGGTTCGTCCTGTTGCAACATTGCCCACATTGCTTGGACGTACTCTTGAGCATGCCCCCAATCCCGCTGTGCGTCCAGATTGCCCAAATCTATTTTGCGTTGTTTGCCAAACTGGATTGCCGCCACTGCGCGAGTGATTTTTCGGGTTACAAACTCTTCGCCGCGGATCGGGCTTTCGTGATTAAACGCAACACCGTTCGAGGCGTGCAATCCATAGGCTTCTCGGTAATTGACCACGGTCCAATAGGCATGAAGCTTCGCGGTTGCATAGGGCGAACGGGGGCGAAACGGGGTAAGTTCGTTCTGCGGTGTTTCTTTCACGTCACCATACATTTCGGACGATGAGGCTTGAAAAAACCGTGTCTTTTGTTCAAGGCCCAGTATTTTTATGGCCTCAAGCAATCGCAATGTACCAAGGCCAACTATATTCGCTGTATGCTCTGGAATATCAAAGCTGACGCCAACGTCGCTTTGAGCGGCAAAATTGTATATTTCATCTGGTTGGGTTTTTTGCACAATACGGATCAAGCTCGACGCGTCAGTCATATCTCCATGGTGAAGTGTGAAAACGCCGCATTTTGCAGATTTCTCAAGTAGCATATCTAAGCGCGCAGTATTTGGAGATGATGTACGGCGCAAGATGCCGTGTACGCGATAGCCTTTCTCAAGAAGAAATTGAGCGAGCAACGACCCGTCCTGTCCGGTTACACCGGTAATTAAAGCTGTTTTGTGCAAAACGCCACCCGACACAAGTATAAACTAAGTATTTATTCAAAAAAACATATATTCTGATACGTAAATATAAATACGTACATATAAATACTAATGTCATTTATGATTGTTTGACAAGTGCCACAAAAAGTACGTTCATAATATTCTAAAAATCAACGAACCTCGAAAGCCCACTTCGAGTGGTATCGGCTATATCGCTGCGAGGTAAATGCGAACGGCTTCCTGGACGTGCCTAAACCGGTCCCCGCCTAGATGTTTTCCGCCGTACCATCGGGTGACAATCACAAGATGGTTGGTAAGGCCTTCCCGTTCTAACATGCGCAGAATAATCATCCCTGCGCCGCTTTCGCCGTCGTCGTTTTTAACTCCACCATCGGTGCATAAAACACCCCAACTATTATGTGTGGCTTTTGCGAATTTCTTTTTCTTTTTCAAGGTTTTGATGAGGGATTTTGCATGCTCGGCTGAATGACATTCGCCGCCAGAAACAGCATATTTAGACCCACGGTCAGAGATGATATTTTCAATGATTTTCATGGTGTCGCTTTTCAACCCGCAAACGAGGATCAATAATCTTGTTCGAAGAAAATTCCCGCTTTTGTGTTGCCATCGCCGGAAGTTTCACCGCGTGCTTTAAGGCTGTCTGTTATTTCCAAATCAATGATGATTTTGTCGTCTTTTGCGGCAGTGCCTTTTTCAACATTTAGATAGGTCCGATCGTTCAAATATCCACCTATACCAACTGTGGTCTCGCCGCTTTCGTTTGACTTCACGTCAATATTATCCACGCCAGATAGGTTTCTCAAACGGTCAAGCAGCCCTGGACCGGAATTTGAACCGTTTAGCGTGGCCACTGCATTGGCAAGTTGAGCAATTTGTAAAGCTGAAAGACTGCTCAGGCTTTTGCCGAAGAACATATTTGCAATAATCTCGTCTTGCGGAAGTGACGGGGACGAGCTGAACAAAAACTCAGGTTCGGACGCATAGCCTTGCACGAGGATAGAATAAATCGCACTGCCATCGCGGGTGTTTGCCCGGAAATTAAGCGTCGGGTCCAATGGGCCTGCAAATGTGACGCGCCCCGTATCAAAGTCAAACCGTTTGGTCAGCAATTCCAGTCTGCCGCGTTGTAATGAAATTTGCCCCGTAGCTCTGGGGTTTGACGTTGTGCCGCTCACTTTAATGCGGCCTCCAAGTTCTGCATCCAAGCCCCTTCCCCGAATGTAGATACGGCGCGGCGCATTCACATCGATATCCAGCCTGATGGTTGAACCCGAACTTCCTGAACTGTTTGCTGGGGCGAGTTCTCGTGCCTGCTGCTTCACCGCAGTTGGCGCGGATTTGTGCGTTATATCAACAGGTGAAACGGAGTTCGGCAGGTTTTCAGGTATGGTGATATTGGCCTGTGCAATTGCAACGGAACCGCTTAACACACCTGATCGCGCAATCGGCCCTGTCAATTTCAAAGTAGCATTCATGGAGGTGGCAACAACGCCATCCTCATATTTTACGTCGTTTAGCTTGATATCAAAGTCACTGTTCAACGCATCTGCGGCCCTAAGTGACGTATTGCCCGTAATCGTGATCCGCCCGCCGGACGCGACGTCGCCCGACAATTCCTGCACCTCAGCTCGATCATTATTCAATATGATGATGCTCGAAATGTTGCCGAGTGACAATTTTGAAGCGACCTCCTGCAGACTGGCGCCCTGCGTTTTCACAACACCGCGAAATCTTGGCGCTGCAATGGGACCAGTAATCTGCGCCTCAATGGATGCTGCTCCAGAAGCCAAAATACCAGCCCGGGACAATGGTTGCGCGATGTAAGCGAAGGGCAAGTTTCCTGAAACCCCAACATTCACGGATTGAGCAGTCAAGTTCACATCGCCGTTGACGGATGCCGACGCTCCACCTGAAAGGGTTGAGGCAATGGATAGGCGGCCATTTTGGAACGTCCCAGTACCATCCGAGTTTAACGAAGAAAGTCTATTTGTTCTGGCAGCGAGAATTGATGCGCCGCGAAGCGAATATTGATATCTCGCTTTTGGATCGGCGATTGTGCCTGTTACAAAAACATCTGCTGAAATTGTACCCTGCGCCCCTTGTCCTGATGGGGCCACTGCGTCCAATTCAGCAACTGAGATGTCATTTAGCTTGAGTTCTAAATCTAACTTTTCTGCAATATCCCCTGATAATGCAGCCGTGCCGGAGCCAATCCCGATGAAAGGAACATTGATCTGTGTATTTCCATCCGCGATTTTGATTTGAGCGGTCTGTCGCAATCGTACTGGCAAGTCTTTGTACGTCAGTTTAAACTCATCGATATTGACTACCGTGCCATCGCTTACATTCTGCATGGTCGCATTTACGACAATCGGCGCATCGTTGCTTCTTGCGTCTAGGCTTATTGCAAGGTTGGATAGCGGGCCCAGGATTTTCGTTTCTACATTTTGTATTTTCTCGCCACCGGCAATCACTTGCTCAATAGTTGCAGTGCCTTCTAACTGGCCATCACCCAACAAATCGGCAGCCACTAAATTAACATTCAACGCTTTCACGTTCGTGCCCTGCACACTGAGCGCAGGGGCAGTTAACTGCAATTGTGCTGACTGCTGACCACCATCGCCAGAAAGCAGCAATGAACCGGAAATTGCGCCCTCTAGTTGTTCTTGCAGCAGCAACGGAGCGATTTGCTTTAAGTCCGTTTGATAAAACTGAATTTGCCCGTTTGCCATGCCAGACACTTCAATCGCCAACTGCCCTTTTATTTGTGTCGCAGGCGCGATGACTACTAAATCGTTCAGTATGTGCGATCCACTATCGCTACCCGTATAAATTGCTGAGGTGCTGATCTTTTGCTCTTTGAACACACCTGACAGATCCAGCTTAATGCCTTCTTGCAGAAGCCCTGATATTTCCCCTGAGACGTCCTTAATCGGCTCCCCGGCAACGCTTAAATCCTGACCGTTTAGCTTGATCAGGGTTGTTGGATTGTTTATTGGACCGTTTGCTTGAATATCTACATTCACCGCCCCAACAAGCGTCGCATCAAACGAATTCAAATCTGCCAAGGACGCATTGCCTTTGACGTCAATTTCATTGTTGTCCAAGACCCCTTGAAGCGCGAAGTTCAGGTTATCGCTTTCGCTCTGCAAAGAACGAACTTCAAGCCGACCGCCATCGCTAAACAATTGAGCGGACAACGTGCCACCGCTTTCAGAAAAGAGTTGCTTATATATGCCGCCAGCGCTTGGGTTTATCGAGGCATCTACATTCATTTCCGCTTTCGCGTTGCCCATGTCGTATTTGCCCGCAACTTGCGCGGCAAATTTGCCCCCCTTAAGCGATGCTTGGCTAAGTTCGACTTGTTGGTTGGCAATATTCAGATTGGATTGGAGAGAAAGCTGGCCGGTGAGCAATTCATCGAGTTGCTCGATACCTGTTTGCAGTTTCTCAATGTCAGAATTTGCAGAGAATTTACCATTGGATTCGAGGAAGTTGATTTCTTCGCCTTTGACAGAAACAGTGCCATTTCCAAGTTCGACAGCACCTTGAACAAAACTTTCAAGTTCAGCGTCAACCGTCAAACTCGCGTTTTGTAGCGCCCCATCCATTGCCGCGCGTAGGGATATATTGCCAAGGCGAAACTGATCTGGGGATCCGGCCGGACCAAATGCAACTTCAGTGCCTTTTTGAGAGAACATGCCTTCTAAGGTGAAGTTCATCTCGTCGCTTTTTGCGTTATACGCGCCCTGCAATTCAGCGCTTGTTAGCGCGGAGTTGAACGTTGCCTGTTGAAGCTGGACCGAGCCATCGCTCCCCCGTGTTGCATTGAATGCCAGATTTGAGCCACCAGCGACGAATGGCACCAGTTGATCAGGCAAAAGCGGCGCGAGTTGACCGTTTAAATTCACCGACAGGGTTTGGACCTCATCACCAAGACCGAGCAACAGATTTCCCTGCACAGTTTGCTTGTTGTCTAGTGCAATGGCGAGTTTTCCAGCAAGGGCTGAAAGAGGTCCGCTTGTTTCCAACTGAACGTCGAGCGCAGGCAGGCCGGGTACATCCAATAGTCGCGCAAGCATACCATCAGCTTGTTCGGAAAACGACAATTGCGCCGCTAGATTATCACTGTTTGGATCAACCGCCCAAACAGCAGATGCCATTTGTCTTTTACTGTCCAAGTCCTCGACAACGAGGTTGCCGCTTGTCTGCAACGGGATATTTTGTGCTGATGCGTTACCGGAAATATGAAGTCGTTTTGGCGTGCCAAATACTTGTTTGGCAAAGCTGATTTCACCAATGTCCAAACTATTGAGCGAAAGGCTTTGAAGCGGTGCGGGCAAAAGTTGCAACGGCGCAGTACTTTGCTGAGAGGCTGCACCTGCATCCGGAAAACGGAAAATTTCAATTGAACCAATGCGCGCTTTTGAGAGGTCGATATTGCGCCCAATCAATGCGCCAAGGCTGTATCCAATTTCGATATCTCGAATTTCTGCCCAAACGCCTTTATCGTCTGACAAAGTAAGCTCTTGAAGGGCTAGCCTGTTGCCAAACACCTGATCCAAACCGGAAATCTCAATGGATTGATCTGGTGAACTTGCAATTTGGCTCACCAAGCTCGCCGTAACGGACCGTCCAGGGCCCGTCATGGTCAAAAGCGTGGCGCTCAACAAAATTACAACCAACAGTGATGCAGCAAGGAGTGCTGCACGCAACAGCCAATTTGCCTTAGGCGGCATAGAGCTTACCTTCGTTCAAGAATCAGAAATTAGAATGCCTGACCTATCCCGAAATATAAGGCATAATTAGGCTGCCCAGCAATTTTATTCATTGGGAAAGCAATATCAGCACGAATTGGCCCCAATGGTGTCAAATATCTAACCCCTGCACCAAACCCAGTATAGAGCGATCCGCCCTGCCCTGGGATGTTCGAGGTAAACGCTCCGCCAGTATCGACGAACGCTACAACGCCGATTTGCTCGTTGACTTTGTAACGTGCCTCAACCGAAGCTTCTATGAACGACATGCCCCCTGCCGGGTTGCCATTTGCAGTTAATGGTCCTGCTGCACGATAGGCGTAGCCTCTGATCGATCCCGCACCGCCTGCGTAGAAGCGACGATCAACCGGCACATTGTTGATGGACGTGCCAAATATTGTCCCGCCCGCAACGCGGCCAGCCAAAACGAATTTCTTTTCCGCATCAAAACTATAGTAAGTGCTGGCGCTTGCGGAGGTTTTAATAAAGCTCGCTTGGGTGTTAAACGCATATGTGGGTTCGGCGAACAAGGTGGCGTATATACCCTCCGACGGGTCCAAAGGATCGTCGCGATTATCCCAAATCAATTCAAATGGCGCGGAAACGATGGAAGAATTTCTTGTCGAATTTTCGTCGGTAATCACCGCATATTCAGCCGCTAATCCACCTTTGAGCGTAAGTTCTTCACGCAGCTTATTTGAAAGACCGGCTTCAATTTTGCCGCCATATTTTCTAAATGCATTCGAGTTTTCAATACCCAGTGAAATTTTACCCTCAAAACTGGTCTTTGGGCCAAACGCGTTTGGTTTGAAAAACACCAGCGCAGTTTGAGCGTCCAAGTCGTTGATGCTACCTTGACCGATCCGACCGACCGATGCTTCTGCGCGAAGCTTCTCCGCCCCGCCAAATAAATTCCGATGAACCCAAAATCCTTCAATGCCTAAACCATCAAGGTTGCCAGCGGTAACTCCAACCCCAATTGTGCGTGGCTTGCGTTCGCTCACCTCGATCACCAGATTGAGCTGGTCGCCATCACGCGCATCTTCGTTGGGTTTAATGACGACACTATTGAAAACGCCCAGCGTTTGAAGCTGCCGGGTCGAACGCTTTATGGCTTCAGGATCATAAATGGCACCTGATTTTAAATCTGCAACTTGAATAATCGTTTGTTCTTTAACGTCGACCGCGCCTTTAACAGAGATGTCACCGATATAAGTGATGGACCCGGTACTGAACTGTAAAATAACGTCCAACTGATTTGTGGAATGATCTGCTTGTATCGTTCTTTCTTCCAAAGCAGCAAATGGGTAGCCTTGATTGCGCCATTCATCCAAAATTGTCTTCTGCGCCGACAAAATAAGATCAGACTTTGCCGTTCTTCCTTGCACAATATCGTATGGCGAAAGATCAAGCGGTGAACCGTTTATCGTCGCATTCGGCTTGGAGAATACAAACGTCGACCCCGCATCCACATTGATAATCACATCAACCAACTGCCCAGATAAATCCTTATCCAGCGGCACATCATCTAACGATTGGCCGGCGATACGGATATCTAGCAGCGCACCGTAGTGGGCCTCAGCATAAAGCGCCGCCAAAATTCTTTTTTGATCAACGCGTGCACGGGTTATCAGGCCAATCGTGCCTTCGGGCGGTTCGGCCTGATCTGCAACCAGTAAAGAGGCGTCCGTGATGACCGCGCGTAAGCTTTCATTGTCGGTTTGAACAGTTGTGGAATAGGCGACATAGCTGCCGTTGGCGTCGATGGGTGCTGTTTGAACGGCTTCCTCGCCGCCAAACCGAAAACCAAAAAACTCGAATCCCGCAGCCAATGAGCTGCTGGACAGGCCTAAAACAAGCCCGAACATCCCTATCGTTGAAAGACGCGCGAATTTGGACAATTTGGTGTAACTCCGTACATTTACGACACATATCCAGTTCCGGACGGGTCTTTGTAACACAAAGATATTACTTGTTCAAAAACGAATTCGTGAAGCGGCATTTTCGCGCACATCACCCGGTTTTGACCTGCACAAACAGTCGCCTCACCCGCAGTTCGCCAAACAATTTTCCAGTTTGCAATAGAAGGCCCTCGCCCTCAAATCGATATGGTGGCTGTGCGCAGAAAATAAATTTCGAGTGATTTTTAGTAATCGCATGTGCGGTGCTATAATTTTTGTTCCTGCGCGAAGTGTTTTTTGGCGAGCAAGAATGCGCCATCTAGCGCACCACCCAATGGTGGGTGGCAAATGCTTTGATACTCTGTCGGCATCCATTTTTGGTAAATTGGGCCAAGCCCCCCGACGAAACAAAGACGTTGCGCAATAATTTTGTCAGCGGAACCCAACATGCTGATCAATATCTTTATTGCACGGTCGATAATTTGATGTGCAACAGGGTCTTGCGCTTCGTAAGCTGTTACAATTTGGGGCGCCAATTTTGCGTAATCTGATGCAACAGATTTGCGGGCGAACTCAATCATTTTATGGGGCGAACCACCAAAGTCCTGTAGTGTTTTTTGCGTCAATTGCGAGGGAGCAAACAGCCCGTCATATGCTTTTATCGTATCACGCAGCAATTCGCGACCAAGCCAAGCCCCACCGCATTCATCACCCAATTCAAATCCCCAGCCGCCGGTACGTTGTGCTGCGCCGTATTGCTGCCGAACGATGAACGATCCAGTGCCCAACATGGCAACAACGCCGTCATTTTCTCCAAGAGCTGAGGCAACTGTTAATTCGATGTCCGTCGCGACATGTGTTTTTTTGAATGCCAGCGCAATTTGCAACTGTTCAAGATCCGCAGCGCGACTTGCGCCTGCACCGGCTAAACCCACCAGCGAGAAGTCGTGTTCACTCAAACCCAAATCACGACCCGCAGCTTGGTATGCCTCATGCTTGAGTTGGATCAGATTTTGGATGGTTTGTTGAGTGTTGGTGCAGATATTTGCAGCGCCGCCGGAAGCACCCCCAAGAATGCGCCCATCGAGCGTACAAAGCCGTGCGCGGGAACCGCTGCCACCGCCGTCAATTAGCAGTAAACTGCTATCTTCATTCGCCATTGCCAATGTTACTCGCTTTGGTCAGTGCGGCGCGCAGATGGCCACCCACACTTTTTAACATCGCAATGGATTGTTGAGCATCGGCACCTGTTTCGCAAATCAAAATTGCGACTTTTACGTCCCAATTTGCCGTCTTTAGGGCTTCTAGCGATTCCGTTTTTGAGGCAGAGGTCAATTCGCGAACAAGATTTAAGGCACGCGCGCGCAACTTTTCGTTGGTCACGTTCAATTCAACCATCCGGTTGCCATAACACTTGCCAGAGCGGACCATTGCCCCGGTCGAAATCATGTTCAGGACCATTTTTTGCGCCGTGCCAGACTTAAGCCGTGTTGACCCCGCAAGAATTTCTGGCCCCACAAGCGGGGCAATGGAAATATCAACGATTTCCTCAATCGGGCTATTCGCATTGCACGAAATACCAACGGTTGTTGCGCCCTTTTCATTCGCGAATTTCAAGGCTGCCATCACGTATGGGGTGCGTCCGGAGGCTGCTAACCCGATAACGAGGTCGTTTTCGCAAACACTCGCCTGCTCAATATCAAAAACGCCACGTTCCGTATCATCTTCAATACCCTCTTGAGCTTGGAATATTGCTGGTGCGCCGCCAGCAATGATCGCGTGAAACAGCTCAGGGGGCGCCGAAAATGTGGGTGGAATTTCGGATGCATCAAGCACCCCTAACCTGCCGCTTGTCCCGGCACCCACGTAAATTATTCGCCCACCAGCTTTTAGTGAATCTTTGGCCGCTTCAATTGCTAAACCTATGGGTTCCAAAACGCATTCGACAGCCAATGCAACAGCTTTGTCCTCGTCATTCATCAACTGGGCAATTTCTTGCGCTGACATTTCGTCTAACCGTTCTGAACGCGCATTTGTGCTTTCAGAAGTTAGCCCTTCAAGGGTGGAAGACAAACGCAATAGATTATCTTCAGCGATTTTGTTATGGTCAGCCGTCATGTTGGAATTATGTATTCCCAGTCGAGCATCGTCAAGAATTTTAAATTCTTTGCCCGACTTTTTTGTGATATTGGTGCTTTACGTCAACTAAGGGAAATGCCCATTAAATGCAAAGTGCTCAGAACCTTATCGCAAAGTTAAACGCAAATCTTGAGGATTTGTCACAAAACGAACGCCGTATTGCACAGGGTATCTTGGACGACCCTTCCCTTGTGACCACAATGACCTCACAAACACTGGCGCTGCAATGTGGCGTAAGCCAATCGAGCATAATCAAATTTTGCAAGAAGATCGGCCTGCCCGGCTTCCCGGCTTTAAAGATTGCGTTGAGCGCTGAGATTGCGCGAACGCAAGGTGCTGAACAAATTCATGGTGATATCTTTAGCGATGACCCGCTAAATGCGGTGGCGCAAAAAATGTATAACAGTAAAGTTGCGGCTTTGTCGGAAACGCTAAAGCTAAACTCTACCCATGATTTTAGCCTCGCGGTGGAGAAACTGGTCGGCGCAAATCGAATTATAATTTTGGGTGTTGGCGGCTCCGCACTCGTAAGTAGCGATTTTGCGTCCAAGCTAACCAAGTTAGGCAAGGCCGTTATCTCTGGCGGCGATGCCCATGTTCATTTGGCAAACCTTGCCCGATTTGACAGCGACGACCTGTTGATCCTCATTTCCTATTCAGGAAAAACCAAAGAACTCTTGGTTGCAGCCGATTATGCCCGACAGCACGGCATTCCAATCTTAAACCTAACAGGCCCAAGCACCTCTAAGAATATCGGCAAGAATGAATTGGTGCTCAAATGCATCGCCAGCGAAAATCTTGTCCGGTCATCTTCAATCGCGACCCGCACGGCCCAACTGGCAATCACTGACTTGCTGTTTATTTTGTTCGCTCAAAAAGAAGCAGATATGGCCAGCAAAATTCAAGATAGCCAAGAAGTGGTCAACCAACTTCGTTAGTTGGACTAAATTATTCACAAATTCAAAATCAGTGATTTTTTATTATTGACATGAGATTTTGAGAATTTTATATTCCTTAACAGAGGAATAAACTCCTCATCCGGCGAATAGCACCTTGAACATGATTTTGGTCATGCGAAAACCTCGCCGATGAAGGCGTTAAATACGTTGCTCTTCAAACCTATTCATTTGGCCAAATGCCAAAAATGTTTTTCTAGGGAGGGAACAAAATGAACAATCTTAAGAGACTTGCCACATCAGCTGTGCTCAGCGCAGCGACATTGGCGTATGCGGGTACTGCACTCGCCCAGACACAATTGGATTTCTGGTCATGGCGTCAAGAAGATGTGAAAGGCTACAACCAGATCATCGCGGCTTTTGAAGAACAAAACCCTGACATCAAGGTTACGTTCACAGCCCATGAAGCAACTGCATATAACACAATCCTGACCACAGCATTGGCTGGTGGCGCTGGACCGGACATCATGCACACACGCTCATATGGCTCATTGGAGGTGATTGCGGCCCCTGGCTATTTAGAGCAGCTTGATGGCAAAATCGATCTTTCAGCATTAAGTGCTGACGAACTGCTTGGCACAACATTGCGGGCTGATGGGCATGTTTATGCTGTTCCGTTCGCATCCCAAACTGTTCTTGTTTATTACAACAAAGACCTGTTCGAAAAACATGGTGTTGAACTGCCTGCAACTTGGGCTGAGTTCAAAGCAGCTGCTGAAATGTTTAAGCAAAAGAACGTAACACCTTTGGCAAACGGTATCGCTGATGGTTGGACAGCCGAAGTTATGGCTGGCGCGTTTATGCCAAACTTTTACGGCAAAGAGTACTTTGGTGAAGTTACATCCGGCGGAACCGATTTTGAAGACGCACGTTTCGTCGGCGCATTGGAAAAACTGGCCGAACTAACAGACTACATGCCAAATGGTTTTGAGGGCGTTGATTATGCGACCATGAAACAACTCTTTATGGCAGGCCAAGCTGCGATGTTCGTTGGCGGTTCATGGGAATTGCCTGGTTTTGTTGATAGCGGCGTAAATTTCGACATCATGGCAGGTCCATCGGCTGAAGCAGGCGGTCCACGCATGGTCGCAACATGGCTTGATGGTGGATATGGCGTAAATGCTTCATCAGAAAACAAAGAAGCAGCGCTTAAATTCATCCAGTTCACAGCAACACAGCCATTTGCACAAATGTTGTCAGATAAATTGGCAAATGTACCAGCAGTTGACGGCGCAAACATCTCAGACCCAATGCTTGCAAAAGTATCTTCGTTCCATGCTGAAGCGACACCATACATTATGCTTGTAGCATTCCGGTTCAACAAACCAACGGGCTCTAGCTTGTTGCAAAATGGATTGCAGGAACTGTTCACCGGCAAAAAGTCTGCGGCTGAAGTTGCCAAAGATATCAGCGACGGAATTAAAAGCGCTGAATAGGCATAAGTACGCCTAAACCATCCCTTTGGGGCTTCACTCCCTGCCCCAAAGGGCCTGACTATTAGTTCAGCACTACACCAATTCAACTCACCCTTTTCAGGACAATAAAATGGCACAAATTGAACTGCGCGGCGTGACCAAACAATTTGGTGATGTAAAGGTTATCCACGGTGCTGATCTTACAATTGAAGGCAATGAATTTGTTGTTTTCGTCGGCCCATCCGGTTGCGGAAAGTCAACATTGCTCCGCCTCTTGTCCGGGCTGGAAGAACAAACCGCCGGTGAGATTTATATAGACGGGGAGCGGATTGACCACTTACCGCCAGCCAAGCGCGGATTAGCCATGGTATTCCAATCCTACGCGCTTTACCCGCATATGACTGTTTATGAAAACATGTCTTACGCATTACGCGTTGCTAAGAAAAGCAAGGCGTTCATAGAAGAAAAAGTAAGAGCAGCAGCAGATATTTTACAGCTAACAGAATTGTTAGACCGCAAGCCAAAAGCCTTATCCGGTGGACAACGCCAGCGCGTGGCGATCGGACGAGCGATTGTGCGCGACCCTCGGGTATTCCTATTTGATGAACCGCTCTCCAATCTAGACGCGAAGCTTCGCGTGCAGATGCGGATTGAGCTGACCAACCTGCACCAACAGCTTAAAACCACGATGATTTACGTTACCCACGACCAGGTGGAAGCCATGACCATGGCCGATAAAATCGTCGTGTTGCGCGCCGGTAATATTGAGCAAGTTGGTGCGCCCCTTGAATTGTTCAAAAAGCCAGGCAACAAATTTGTTGCTGGGTTTATCGGCTCCCCGGCAATGAACTTCTTTCCCGGTAAAATTTTGAAAATTTCGAATGATCAACACCATGTTCGCCTAACGAACGGCGTGGAATTTGAGTTTAAAGCCGCCCCCGGTTCGCTTGAAATTGCGGACAATGTAAATTTGGGTATTCGCCCTGAGGACTTGTCGCCGATAGGCTCTGGCGATGGCACATTTACTGGCGCGGCAAGCACCGTTGAGCGCCTTGGTGCGCAAACGTATATTTACCTCAAAACCGAGGTTGGCGAAGACATCGTTGTGCATCATCTTGGCGATTTAGAAGTAAAGCCCGGTGAGAAAATTCAAGTCAGCTTTAAAGTTGATGACTGCCATCTCTTTGGCCCTGACGACCAACGCATTGAGATTGGCAGGTAGATGACCATGTCCAATGTTACTGACAACGATTTTCAGAACGCGATCAAACACCGCAAGAGACTTAGACGATTGTGGATTGTCTTTTTGCTGTTCCCCGCAGTTGCGATTTTGGCAACCTTTGTGTTTTTGCCCATGGCCTCGGCAATCTGGTATTCAGTTTACGACTGGGATGGACTGGTTCGTGGAGAGTTTGTCGGCCTTGCGAATTTTTCCGAAGTTCTTTTCAACCCGCTAAACAACAAGTTCCTATTCAACGCGTTTTTCAACAATATCAAAGTGTTTGTCACGTTGATGATTGTGCAAAACGGATTGGCTTTGGTTTTGGCGCTTTTGCTCGCGCGCGAACCCAAAGGATATCGGTTTTACCAAGTTGCGTTTTTCCTACCCGTCATCCTTTCCACTGTAATTATCGGCTTCCAATGGAAATTGTTCTTGAACCCAATTTTTGGCCTTGTGAACACGTTCTTGCGCATGGTGCAGTTGGATAGCTGGGCATTGCCTTGGCTCGGCTTGCCTGAAACCGCGCTCGGATCAATGCTCATTGTAAATACGTGGCACTGGGTTGGTTTTCCAACACTCGTGTTCCTCGCCGCGATTCATCGCATTCCCAAAGACCTAATTGAGGCAGCTCGTTTGGACGGCGCAAGCGAGTGGAATATCGCGCGCGACATCATTTGGCCGCTTATGGCGCCTGCCGTCACCATCATTGTCGTTTTGACGTTTATCGGCTCGTTCAACTGGTTTGAAATCCCTTACATTATGGGCGGCCTTGAAGGATCTCCTGCCTATTCCACAGATATGCTGGGACTTTTGTTCTACCGAACAGCCTTTGGTTCGGTTAGCGCTGGGAACTCAGACTTCGGTACTGGCTCAGCACTTGCGGTTTTGATTTTCATTTTCATTTTCACCTTCTCAACCATCGCGACACGGTATTTGACCAGTCGCGAAGTTGAATTGAGTTAGGGGCAGATCATGACAGAGAAAAAATCTGGCGATTTCGGCACATGGTTGATGCACATATTTTTGGGCTTCAACGCGCTGATCATGCTTTACCCCATCATTATGATGGCTCTATCGGCGTTTAAGACAAATAACGAGATATTCTCAGCGCCCTTCTCATTGCCGAGCAGTTTCAACCTCGACAATTTTGCTGTCATTTGGAACGAAACAAATGTGCCACGCTACTTCTTGAATTCGACAATTGTTACTGGCATTTCTGTGCTGTTTTTGTTGATCATCGGCACTATGGCTGCTTACGCGTTATCCCGATATAAATTTCGCGGCAACATCATGGTTTCGTTGTTCTTTTTAAGCGGGCTAATGTTGCCCCTGCGCCTTGCCATTATCCCACTTTTTATCCAGTTAAAAGCGCTTGGGCTGGTGGACAATCTAATTGGCTTGATATGCATATATACTGCGATGTCGCTGCCCGCGACCGTGTTTATTATGACTGGATTTCTGCGCTCTCTTCCATCAGAACTTGAAGACAGTGCCCGGATGGATGGCGCGAGTGAATTCCGCATTATGGTAGAAATAATGGTGCCCCTTATCACCCCGGCAATGGTTATTGCTGGTATCTATAATGCGGTCCCTATTTGGAATGATTTCTTCTTCCCCTTAATCTTTATTCAGTCACCTGAATGGAGAACTATTGCGCAGGGTTTGACCTCGTTCTTTGGCGAATATTCGATCAATTATGGTGTACTTTACGCAGGACTTACCCTTGCAGCTTTACCCATCATGGTGATCTTTATTGTCCAATCGAAACGCTTCATTGCTGGCATGACTGCCGGCGCGATTAAATAATCATAGTATGTTACGCGACTTAGATGACTTAATCGGGAAGGCAATTGGCGAAAGAACCTTTCCGTCAATTGAAGTATTGGTGGCCACAGGCTCTTCAACACTGGCGCATGGTGTTTGGGGCAGCCCGACAAATAATGACGTTCCTTTGAAGTTCAACTCAGTTTTTGATGTTGCGTCTGTCACCAAGCCAGTTGCCACCGCTACGTTGTTGCGACAATTGATACGAGAAGGTGCTGTTTCGCTTTCCGACAAAGTAGCGCACTTTGTCCCCGCGTTTCTTGGTGACAACAAAGAAGATATCACCCTGGGCCAACTCGCATTTCATGTCTCTGGGCTTCCTGCGGATATGCCTTTGGCAAAAATGACAGACGATCGTGAAACAGCGCACCAACTCTTGATGGATGTCGCGCTTAGTCATGAACCTGGGGCGAAGATGATTTATTCTTGTTTGGGTTACATCCTACTTGGCGAAGTAATTGAACACGTCCTAAACGTTCCACTTGAGCGTGCTTTCAACAATTATGTCGCCAAACCGTTGGATCTAAAAGACACACTGTTTCGACCTCATACACGCAGGCATTTTGCTGAACGAATTGTGCCTACGGTTAAGCCAGACAACACCAACAACGCAAGAACTGGCGTGGTTCACGACAGCACTTCGCGTCTGCTTGGCGGCAACAAAGGCAATGCAGGCTTGTTCTCAACGGCCAAGGACTTGCATAAATTCGCCCTCGCCCTGCTCGAAGAGCAAGACACGCTTACATTTGAAAACGGCAACCCCAATCATCTAGTTGCTCGAACCTTGGGCTGGGAACTAAAAACTTCGGCTGAGGATGATTGTAGTTGCGGGCGCGCGTTCCCGATCAATTCGATTGGGCATACCGGGTTCACGGGCACCTCCCTATGGATCGATCCTGCATCAGAACTCATCGTCATCGCATTGAGCAATCGAACCTACTTTTCTCATCGAGAAAACTTACCTGCGATGAAAGACTTCAGATCGCAGTTACACGACCTTGCCGCCAAAACATTACTTGGTAATGTTTAGGCGGCCTCCTCCAGCTTTCCGCAATCGATTTTTAAGCAGGCGAAAAAGTGAATAATCAAGATTTGATCAATCAGCTCTCCAATGCAGTCGGCAAACGTCATGTTCTCACAAGCAAAGCGACGACCCGACGGTTTCTGACGGGATTTAGAACCGGTCAAGGACACGCCATAGCAGTTGTGCGGCCCGGCTCGCTTGTTGAAATGTGGAATACGCTGAAAGCCTGTGTGGCGGCGGATAAGATCGTAATTTTTCAAGCGGCAAATACCGGGCTGACCGGCGGATCGACACCAGACGGCCATTACGACAGAGATGTCGTGCTGATTAATACGCAAAGACTGCGCACCATTCATCCGCTTCATAACGGTCGGCAAATTGTCGCCCTACCTGGTGCAAGTTTGTTCGAGTTGGAGAAGTTGTTAAAGCCCTTAGGCCGCCAACCCCATTCAGTTATCGGCTCATCTTGCATTGGCGCTTCGGTTATCGGCGGTGTGTGCAACAATTCTGGCGGCGCTCTTGTGGAACGCGGCCCCGCATACACCGAAATGACTTTGTTTGCTCAAGTGACGTCTGAAGGCACATTGGAGCTGGTCAACCAGCTGGGCGTAGAACTTGGCGAAACGCCCGAAGAAATTTTGACAAATGTTGAAGCCGGAAACCTTTTAAACACGCATCAGCCCAATAATCAAAAAGCTTCTGACACTCAATATCCAAATATTGTACGAGACATATCGGCCCCAACCCCTGCCCGTTTTAACGCCGACAAACGTTGCCTACACGAAAGCGCCGGATGTGGCGGCAAACTTGCGGTGTTTGCTGTAAGGCTCGACACTTTTCCAACGCACAAACGCGATAAGACGTTTTATATAGGTACTAATGACCCATCCGATCTAACCAAAATTCGGCATTCAATCCTTGCAGAGTTCGAAAACCTGCCAATTAGCGCCGAATACATGCATCGCAATTGCTTTGACATAGCTGCAAAGTACGGCAAAGACACCGTGGTAATGATCGATAAGCTGGGGACAGATAAACTACCGGCATTTTTTGCACTGAAAGGCGCGATCGACGCGCGATTGAACAAGTTCGCAATTACTCATGGCTTCACTGACAAATTCATGCAGACGATTAGCGGTCTATGGCGTGATATTTTACCGCGAAGGCTATACAAATTTCGAGACCAATTCGAACATCACCTCATTTTAAAAATGTCTGATGACGGGATAGATGAAGCGGCTCAGCATTTACCAGAAATACTATCTGGCAAAGATGCCTCCTTTTTCGAGTGCGGCGAAAGAGAAGCTCAACTTGCTGCTCTCAACCGATTTGCGGCAGCAGGCGCGGCCATTCGATATGCTGCAATTCATCGCGATGAAGTTGAAGAAGTATTGGCACTAGACATTGCGCTGCCGCGAAACGCGCTAGACTGGTTTGAAAAGCTTCCGCCAGAAATCGCCGACAAACTTCATCACTGCCTTTATTATGGGCATTTCATGTGCCACGTTCTGCACCAAGACTATATTGTCAAAAAAGGAGAGGACCCTGCGGCCATCAAAGAAGCAATGCTTCAACTTTTAGATAAACGCGGCGCGGAATATCCTGCAGAGCACAATGTCGGTCACCAGTATGAAGCAAAACCAGATCTAGCCGCGTTTTATCGCACAATTGACCCAACCAACTCGCTAAATCCCGGTATAGGCAAAATGTCAAAACGTAAGCACTACGCGTCGTCAAATGCAGCGCAGTAACATGAGTTCATTTGATCTAGCTGCCGAGAAGACCTAACAATCCTTCGAGGTTTTATCACACAAATTTATGCAAATGGGCGCCCGTGCTGGACGCCCATTTTTGATCTGCGGCTATGCCTAAGCTGCCGCAACTTCGTCTAGGAATTTGTCCACTGTACCTTTAAGGACGGTAGACTGTTTGGACACACCTTCTGATGCGCTTAGTACTTGTGCGGCGCTTGTGTTGGTTTCATTTACCGAGGCCGAGACGATATCCAATGACCCGACAACCTGCTTTGTCCCATCAGCGGCTTGTGAAACTGCTTGTGCAATTTCTGCTGTGGCAGCGCCCTGCTCTTCTGCTGCGGAGGCAATGGATGCAGTGAAAGAGTTAACCTCAGCCATAGTGCGAACAATCTCCTGAATGGCTGACACCGCATCACCGGTAGATTCTTGTATGTCAGCGATTTGGTTTGAGATTTCTATCGTGGCGGTGGCCGTTTGATTTGCCAAGGACTTCACCTCTGTGGCAACGACTGCAAACCCCTTACCTGCTTCCCCAGCCCGCGCAGCCTCAATGGATGTGTTGAGTGCCAAAAGATTGGTCTGCTCTGCGATGTCTTGGATAAGGGATATAACGTCCCCGATTTTTTTTGCAGCGGTTGCTAAGTTTTCTACCTTATCGTTGGACGCATTAGCTGCGATATTTGCCGCACTGACCAAATTATTTGTTTTTGAAACTTGGCGGGAAATCTCTTCAATGGATGCAGCCAATTCCTCAGCTGCCGCGGCGACAGCCTGCACATTCTCAGACGCCATTTGGGACGCCCCCGCTGCTTCACTGGTTTGGCCTGACGTGTTGTTCGCGATAGTGGTGAGTGAATTCGCCGTCGCGCTCATTTCAGATGTATTTGTGGCCACAACATCCAACGTTGCGGTGACTGTGCCCCTAAATTGAGCAATCAGTTCTTCGATGTTGGTCTGCCGCGCATTGCGGGTCATCGCTTCCGCGGCGCTTTCCTTTTCCAGTCGAATTCGCTCAATGCCGTTTTGTTTGAATATCTCAACAGCTCGCGCCATATTCCCAATTTCGTCCGAACGATCACGCGAAGGAATTTCTACCGAAAGATCGCCATCGGATACGACTTTCATCGTTTCGGTCATTTCCACAATCGGCCCAGAAATTGCTCTGCCGGTGACGAATGCCAACAACGTACCGAATATCAAAGCAATAATCGAAGCAATGCTCGTCGTCATAACAGTTGTGTTGATTTCTTGTGTGGCTTGAGGTCCAAGCTCGTCTTGAAGTGCCTGACTTTCAAGCTTAAGGCGCTCCATTTCGTCGGCGAGCGCAGGGCCAATTTTGTCTAAGGTATTTTGAATTTGGTTGTTGCGCGCATTGATGATGGTCACTGTTTCATCAAATGCAGTTTCATAAGCATTCGCACTTTCTAGCACTGAATTGGCAAGTTTGCGCCGTGTCGGATTTTGAAGTTCGTTCAGCATTGCTTGTGCCAAGCGTTTAAACTCTGCTAGCTCCAGTTTTGCGCGATCCGCACTTTCTTGACTATTGTCGACCAAAAAGCGATTGGCATAAAGACGCGCAAGCAGCAAACTTCTCAAGTCAATACCAGCCATATAACTTGCTTTGGCGTCTGAAGCCGAAAACGCACTTTGCATAATTGATGTGAGGTCTTGTTCCGCTTGCGGACCCACCACGTTCATTTTTGCAACAAGTTCATTACGCTGTCGCACCAACTCTGTGACATTCGTGAATACAGTCTGATAAGTTTCAATCTGCAAATAGGCATCCGACATCGCCGCAAAGGCTTGCTCCCGCGCGAACAAATTTGAGCCTTCATTTATCAAGGCCTCGGTAGAGCTAATTCGATTTCGAACTTCCTCAGCAGCGGCATCCGAGTTATTCAGTATGAAGTCTTTGGCACCTAGTCTCGCCATCAATAAATTGGCCTGAATACGCCCTAAATGGTTGGTTTGCAGCGCGTAGCTGCGGTATTGTTTAAAGTTCTCATTCGCACCTGCAAGACCAAAATACGCTAGTGCTGCGACGACCACGAGAAAAGCCAAGATCATTCCTGAACCTAAACCAATTTTCATGCCAACCCTCATGTTTTTAAACGGGTTTTTCAACGAAACACTTGGCTCTTGTTCTATGCTTTTCATGATCGATAGCCTTCTCAAATGGACATAATTCAGAATGATGGTTGTGCGTTTTTGTGCGCGAAACGGCCATCAGAGCTTTAATAAATACATGAGACCGAAAGTATGGAATTCAGATGGTCACGGGTCATGTTCAACTGAGGTTATTGAATCAAAGAATTGATCGTTTGCCCCATCATATGTTTGATTAGTTTTGGTTAATCCCGGGTAACACAAGGCGTGTGTGTAAGTACCTATGCCCGGCGAGAATGATTAAATACAGCGCGACAACAACCAAGATCATAGATAGGCATTTGCCGAATTGTAGCGGCAAATTTGGTGGGGAATGGGAAGATAATTGTCGTGTTACAACAACCGTAAAGCGAACTCTATTTCGCGATACGGCCACCAACCATGGGTCGCGGAGCGCCTGTGGTGGTGGGGAAACTAATCGGCATTCCGCGCAATGTTCGCACAGCAAGCAAAGCAAAACATTCCGCCTCAACAGCATCACCACGCCAACCGTGATCTTCTGCAAATTCGACAGTACACCCCGTGCGCTGACCAAGTGCCTTCATCATCGCGGGGTTTTTTCGGCCCCCGCCACAAACCACGAGGCGTGAAGGTCGTTGAGGCAACAGATCAAGTGCCTTGCCAACTGCGGCAGCTGTAAATGCTGCAAGAGTTGCTGCACCGTCGGCATTGCACAATCCATCAACCATTTCTGGTCCGAAATCAAAACGGTCGAGCGATTTAGGAAACGCCGCATCAAGGTACGGATGGTCTAGCAGTTTTGAAAGTCGTTGTTCATCAACCTTGCCTGAAAGGGCCAATGCGCCGTCCTCGTCCATCACCCCAAGACCACGCGCTTTCATAAAATCATTGGTTGGCGCATTTGCGGGGCCGGTATCAAATGCAATCAACTGATCGGCACCGTCGGTCCAGGAGATGTTGGCGACACCTCCCAAATTGAGTATAGCCACATCTCCATTGGCCTCAATTCCGCGCAACAATGCAGCATGATAAATTGCGGAAAGTGGGGCGCCCTGTCCTCCGGCTTCTATATCAGCAGTTCTAAAATCATAAACGACTGGCACACCCAGATGGTTTTGCATCCGAGGACCATCCCCCAACTGACGCGTTCGCCCAATGCGACCCGGTTGCGGTGCGCGGTGTAATACGGTTTGTCCGTGAAACCCTACAGCGCCAATTTGTGACATCTTCATGCCTGCACTCTCAACCAGCGCCTTTACCGCTTGGGATTGCGCATCTGTTAGCAAGGCTTCAACTTTGGCGAAAATTGCAGGTTCCGGGCCATCAAAATTCCAGTCGCGCGCTTCAGCAAGCGCTTGGGAAAGCATCTCATTGATCTCATTGGGATAAGGCGCGAGTGTGTAGGGTCCGAATTCTGCGACACTTTCTCCGTCCGTGCGAATGAGCGCGACGTCAATGTTCCCGTCCAATACCGTCCCTGTCATGAGGCCCACGGACCAAATTGAAGCCATGTCTTGTTCCTTATGAACTTGTAACGAGGTCGCCAACTGCGCGTCGTAATTGTGCAATGCCGCTATCAAAATGGCGGGTGGGGTGAACGCGGTTGGTCAGTAATGTCCAACTCAGCCCTGCATCAAAATCCACCCATAAGCCCGTACCCGTAAAACCAGTGTGACCGATTGTATTTGTTGAACAATTGTCGCCACCAGACCAGCCAGCGTGAGGACGTTCAAATCCATGCGCCCGTGTTTCAGACAGTGGAGTACGCATCAGTTTTACCGCTGGGCTATGGGCGTCGCGCATCAGGTCAGCTGCAAAATCTAGGACTGCATTGGCAGTGCCAAATAGGCCCGCATGACCTGCGCCCTCTAGCGCGTAACAATTGTCGTCATGGACCTCACCGCACATCACTTTGTGCCGCCAGGTACAATCCTCAGTCGCTGCACTTTTCATGGGATCTGCGCTGAAAGAAAATCCTCTTGGAAGTTCTATTTCGCGGAGGCTGCAACCATAGAACCGTTCGAGTGCAAACCCTAACAGAATGAAATTGATGTCGGAATAGACCGGAGACCCATGTCGCCACTCGCACTGGAGAATAAAAGCGCGCAGCAATTCTGGATCACGTCCATATGTATAAATCGGCTCCACGGCCGGAAATGGAGTTTGATGCCCCAAGCACTGGCGAAATGTCACTTTTCGTTCCCACGCATTCGCATCATATTGCCTGAGATCAGGCAGTAGGCTGATCAGCGGCGTATCCAGATCAATGTGTCCGTCCACGGCAAGTGAAAGAATTTTGGGTGTTGTAAATATCACCTTGGTCAAGGATGCCAAGTCAAACCAAGTATCATCATGCATTGATCGAGCGGAAGGCACAGTTTGCGCCTGGCCTTCAGAAATGATCGCTCGATCACCTTCGTTGGTAAAGACGGCTAAAACACCACCGGGAATGCGCCCTGCTTGAATGGCGTCGGATACAGGCGCGAACGCTTTTCGAACGATATGTGCTGCGTCCATCATTGCTTAAACAGGTGGCATGCCACCTCTCCTTTTGCGCCCACGTCACCAACGCCCAATTCGGGTCGAATGGACGAGCACACATCCATAACTTTTGGGCACCTTGTGTGAAAGGCACATCCTGACGGTGGATTAGATGGATCGGGCACTTCGCCGCCCAAATTGGTGCGGGAGCGTTTGTCTCCGACCCGAGGAATGGCAGATAACAGCGACTGAGTGTATGGGTGTTGTGGGCGCGCCATCACTTCTTCGGTTTCGCCAATTTCGACAATTCGCCCCAAATACATAACCGCAATTCGATCACTCACATGGCGGATCACAGAAAGATCATGGCTGATAAAGATGATTGAGAGATTGAGCCGTTTTTGCAGGCTTGCAATCAAATTGATGATCTGACTTTGAATGGAAACATCAAGCGCAGAAACTGCTTCGTCGGCAACAATCAGTTTGGGGTCCAGCGCAAGCGCACGTGCAATAGCAATGCGTTGCCGCTGCCCTCCGGAAAACTCATGCGGATATCGGTCAATTGAACTTTGCGGCAACCCAACGATATCCAACAGGCCTTTGACCTTTTCCAAGCGCTCGGCGCGTGTGCCAATTTTGTGAACATCAAGCGGTTCACCAATCAGCTGTCCGACCTTATGGCGCGGGTTGAGCGACCCGAAGGGGTCTTGAAAAATGATTTGAAGTTCACGGCGAATTTCTTTGAGCTGTTTACGATTAAGCTCAACGATATCGCGACCCTCGACGATAACTTCGCCAGCACTGGGCTCAATCAACCTCAGAATTGAGCGTCCTAATGTGGATTTCCCGCAACCAGACTCGCCCACGACGCCCAAAACTTCACCATCTTCAACGTTGAACGAAACGTCGGAAACCGCCTGAACGGTAGCCCCTTTTGGCCCGGGGAATGTTTTTGATAGGTTCTTAACTTCAAGTAGTGCCATTAGACTGGGTTCCAACAACGTAATCGGTGGGCTTCATCGCTCAATTCCGGCATTTTTGTTTTGCATATTTCAACTGCGGCGGTGCAACGCGGGTGAAATGCACAACCGTCAGGCCGGTCACCGGGCGGTGGCACAGTACCGGGAATTGCTGGCAACTCAGTGCCGGGTGGGTTGGCGGCAGGAATAGTTCGCAAAAGCGCCTCTGTATATCGATGACGCGGTTTAGAAAACAACTCAGCTGCAGGAGCCTCTTCCACCACGCGTCCCCCGTACATCACGGCAACACGCGCACAATATTGCGAAACAACACCTAGATCATGGGTGATGAGCAAAACTGCCATCCCCATCTCGCGTCGCAAATCTTCAAGGAGCTCAAGAATTTGTGCCTGCACTGTCACATCAAGGGCGGTAGTCGGTTCGTCGGCAATCAGCAATTCAGGATCACAAGCCAGCGCAATTGCAATCATTGCCCTTTGCCTTTGTCCGCCAGACATTTGATGCGGGTACTTCAATGCAGCTTGTTCTGGGGCAGGAATGCCAACTCTTTCGAGCAGTTCAATCGTGCGCTTTTTTGCTGCAGACTTGTCTGGACCAAGGTGCAACAAAATCACTTCAGTTATCTGGTCTCCAATAGTGAAAACCGGGTTGAGCGACGTCATCGGCTCTTGAAAGATCATGGCAATTCTATTGCCGCGCAACGCTTCAAGCTCATGTTCAGATTTGGACAAAATGTCCTCACCGTCGAAGTGGATTTTTCCTTTTCGAATGTGCATTGGCGGTTCATCCAAAAGCCGTGCGATCGCTAATGCCGTCACCGACTTCCCGCAACCAGACTCGCCGACCAGTCCCAGCATTTCACCCGGATTTACCGAAAGAGACACCCCTTCAATGACCGGACGGGAGCCGACATCGATACAAAGATCTTCAATGGTTAGTAGCGGTGTTTGAGTCAAACTCATCTCCCAATTCGCACGCCTTCACACGCGCACATACGTCGCATTATACGCACTTATCGACCGAATGCATGAAACTGAATATGTGAATCGCATCCCTCTTGTCACAATCAAAATAATACCATATCGTCGATATTGTCCAGAGTGGTCTTAGATTGGATATATAAAGCGGGAGTAAATTACCTTCTCGCCCAAACAGACGCCTCGGACTAAACCGATGTCCAGCATCGGACGCAGAAACCACAGGAGGCAACATGTCTGTCAAAAAACTTGGACTTGCATTAACCGCTTCGGCCATTTTAGTCGGAAGCGCCACGGCCGCGACGCTCAACGTTGCGATTGACTCATCACCCGCGGGACTTGATCCGCACCTCATCACTGCATTCAACTCTGTCGTCATTGTGCAAGGTAATGTCTATGAAGGACTTACCGATATCGACGCTGGTTTGAATGTTGTACCTGACCTCGCAGCATCTTGGGAAATCTCCCCTGACAATTTGAGCTACACATTCAAGCTGCATTCTGGCGTCACCTTCCACGACGGTTCGGCAATGGACGCAGAAGATGTTGCAGCCTCAATCCGTCGCGTACAGGCTGAAGCAACAGCGTCGCCAAAAGCGGCCAGCGTTATGCCGATCACTGGCATCGAGATTATTGACCCGCTCACTGTAAAACTTTCGTTGGATGCGCCATTCGCGCCGATCCTGTCTTCTCTCGCAACCATTGCTATTGTACCTGCAGAATTGGAAGCCGACGTTGAAGCGCTGCAGCAAACACCTGTTGGCACTGGTCCATTCAAGTTTGTTGAATGGCTACCAAACAACGAAATCACGCTGACAAAATTCGATGGTTATCGTGAAGCTGGCTTGCCAAAATTGGATGGCGTAACATTCAAATTTGTGCCTGAAGCCTCAACCCGCCAAGTCGGACTTACAAGTGGCGACTATGGCATACTACCTGGTATTGACCCTGCAACTGCGTTGCAATTGAAAGCACAGCCTGGTGTTGAACTTTATGACACGCTCAACGTTTCTTATACGCTGCTCGGGATGAACGTTACCCGTGAACCACTTGGCAATGCCAAGGTTCGCGAAGCGATCAACATGCTATTGAACCGCGAAGAAATCATCGCTGGCGCGTTGTTTGGCGCAGGCGTACCGGGTGGACCTCTGTCACCCGCTTTGACCGGTTGGGCTTTAGATACCAGCGAGTTTGCGTGCTACACAACCAATGTAGATGGCGCAAAGGCTCTGTTGGCAGAAGCTGGCATTGAAACACCTATCAAGCTGTCGATCTTAGTGCTTCCACGTCAGGATGCTCGCGACATTTCTCAAGTCATCCAGCAGCAGTTAGTAGCCGGTGGTATTGAAGTTGAGTTGGTGAACAAAGAAATCGGTGAGTTCGTACAAGATTGGCGCAACTCAGACTTTGACATGTTCGTTTCAGCCAATGGTGGCAATCCAGATCCGGACCAGTATTTCTTCAGAACATTCCGCTCTGGTGGGCCAACAAATGTGTTCAAATATGCGAATGCAGATATGGACGCATTGCTGGATACTGGTCGGACTGAGACTGACATAGCAAAGCGTAAAGAAGCCTATGATGCGGCTCAACGCACTTTGGCTTGCCAAGGTCCAGTTGCACACCTCGCTTATGGCAATCTGTTTACAGCTGTGAACGCCAAAGTTAAGGGCTTCGAGATTTACCCAACAGGTAGATTGACCAGCTTGGTCAACGTCAGCATAGACGAATAATCCACAACTTCGCGGCGCCCCAATGTGCGGGCGTCGCATACTCATCAGGCAATTTGAAACGGTCAAAACCCATGCGCGCTACACTCGGCCCGATCACAAACCGATTGATCGACCTCGCAGTCGTTTTACTAGGTGTCTCGATCATCGTGTTTTTGATGATCCGACTCATCCCCGGTGACGCGATCGCCATTATGTTGGGCGCGAATACCGAAATTACACCGGGACGCATTGCCGAACTTGAGGCGCGGCTTGGTTTAGATCAACCCATCTACATTCAGTACTTCAATTGGATCGCGGGCGCGGTCCAAGGCGATTTTGGCACATCTATCTGGACAGGCCGTCCAGTGATGGCAGAAATCAGCGCAAACATCTGGCCTACGCTTGAACTAACTTTCCTGTCTGTTTTAGTCGGTGCAGGTCTTTCAATTCCCATCGGCTGCTTTATGGCGGAAGCGCGCGGCAAAAACTCCGAAGTCGCCGTAAGGGTTGTTGCAATCGCAGGGCTAACCATTCCATCCTTTTGGCTTGGCATTGTGTCGATCTTCGCGGTTTCCAAATTGTTGCCCGGGGTCTCGACACTCGGCTACGTTCCGTTTAGCGAAGACCCATTGGGAAATTTACAGCGCATGGCGCTGCCTGTGCTCGCCCTTAGTTTGCCTATGCTCGCCAACCTTTCCCGCTTGGTGCGCTCCGCAATGCTCGACGCGCTTGGTCAGGATTATATCCGCACAGCGCGCGCGAAAGGCGTTCCTCGCCGCAATTTGGTCTACAAACACGCGCTTCGCAACGCACTGATCCCCTTTGTCACAAGCGTCGGCGTCGCGACAGGCTACCTCTTAGGCGGAGCAATCGTCGTTGAGCAAGTATTCGCCATTCCGGGTCTAGGCCGTTTGGTTCTTGGTGCAATTGCAGAGCGCAACTATCCGCTGGTGCAGGCTTCAATTCTTGTCATGACCACCTCATTTGTGATGGTCAATTTCCTCGTAGATATACTTTATGCCTTCATTGATCCGAGGGTTTCACAATGAAGAAATTTCTTACTCAGAACAAACTCCTCAGCTTCGCAATGATATTTGTCACCCTTCAACTATTCCTGGCGGCCTTTGCTCCCTTTTTAGGCTTCCAGGACCCCTTCCAACAGGTGATGATACAGCGAATGAAACCGCCCGGCGCGCTGAACTTTTTGGGCACCGATCAGCTGGGGCGTGACGTGCTATCGCGTATTGTTTACGGATATCGCACGTCACTCGTTACTTGTCTTTCGGCCGTTGGGATTTCGCTCGCGATTGGCGGATTGCTAGGCATGTTGGCCGCATACTATCGCGGTTGGTTTGATCGCATTGTAATGCGCATCATGGATATTTTGTTCGCGTTCCCGATCCTACTTTTAGCAATTGGTGTTATTGCGGTGATTGGACCAAGTACTTGGGGCGCTGCGATTGCCATCGCCATTGTTTATACGCCAATTTTTGCGCGGCTTTTGCGGGGCCCTTCCCTTGTGATCGTTGAAAGCGAATACGTGATGGGTGCTCGGGCTATTGGCGCTACAGATATGCGCATTATTTTTTCGCACCTACTTCCCAATCTAGCTTCCGTCATTTTGGTTCAAGCAAGTCTTTTACTATCGGCTGCCATTTTGGTTGAAGCGTCACTTTCATTTTTGGGGCTCGGCGCGCAACCCCCAACGCCATCGCTTGGGTTGATGTTGTCAGAAGGGCGCAACTTCTTGCTGCTGTCGCCGTGGCCAGCCATTTTTGCAGGCTTTGCAATTCTGTTTTTGTCGTTCGGGTTCAACCTGCTGGGCGACGCATTGCGCGATACACTCGATCCGCGCCTGCGAACTGAGAACTAGGAACAAATTCATGGCAAGCAAAACGCGTTCCCTTTCGGGCAAAAACAAAACATCACCCCCTTCTCGCCATACGGCTCAGGTGGGGGAAGTCTTAATCGACGAAATTATGGCCCGACTTCAACGCACCAGTCGAACTGCAGACCCGCTTTATCGACAATTGGCCTTCACCATCCGAGAGCTGATCGAATCTGGGTCTTTGCGGGGGGGCGAAGCTCTCCCTTCGGAACGTGACATGGTCAAGGCGACGGGCCTATCGCGCATCACTGTGCGCAAGGCCATTGAAGAGTTGCTTGGCGACGGGCTGATTTCCAAACAGCATGGCGTGGGCACTTTCGTGTCGCCGCAAATTGATCAGCCTTTGTCCATTCTACTCGGGTTTACCGCAGACATGCAGCGCCGCGGCGCGACGTCCAGCTCAGTCTTGCTGAGCAAGGCCGTCGGGCTGCCAGACTCGTCTGAAGTTTTAAAGCTGGGCATTTCCCCCGGCGAACAGGTCTTACGACTCTCCCGGGTGCGCCTTTCAGAAGGCGAACCACTCGCGATTGAAAACGCTACCGTACCGCTGTTTGCTGCTGGTCCGGATGCTCTGGGCGAGTCTTTATATGACGCATTGGAAGAAAGCGGCCACAAACCGGTGCGTGCGTTACAACGCCTAAATGCCGCCGTTGCGAATGACGAAGAAGCCGCCCTGCTTAAAATTTCACCCGGCGACCCGGTGCTTCATATTGAACGCCGATCATTTCTTGCGAACGGGCGTCCCATTGAGGTCACCACATCTGCATATCGAGGTGATCGCTACGACTTCATCGCGGAGCTATCAATTGATCAATGATTTACACATGGCATCATCCGGCACATCGTTGGAGCGATATTTATGTCAGCCCAAAGACTAGACCGCGGATGCCTTTAGCGGCGCAACGTCATTTATCTCTAGGTCAAGTTCAGCGCTTGGCAGTGTGAACAATATTTCTGTGCCAATCTCGCGATCCTGATTGATCCAGATTTCAGTACCCAGATCTCCAATGATCCGCTTGCAGACAGCAAGCCCGACGCCTGTCCCTGCAAACTCTTCTTCGTTATGCAATCTGGCAAACATATTGAACACTTTGTGTGCGTGCTCTGGATCAATGCCTATTCCATTGTCCGCAACAGACATTTGCACAACACCGTCCTTCAAGATTTCACACGAAACAACTACCTCCTTGTTTTCCTTATCGGAAAACTTCAGAGCATTGCCGATCAGGTTTAAAAGTACATGCTGTAAAAGCAGGCCGTCGCATCTTGCATAAAGCGGATCTGGAAGATCTACGATTACATTGGCACCACCAATGTCGGGCTGCAAAGTATCGATCGCCATCGTTACCAAAGCGCCAATGTCCGTGACTTCATTTTGCAGCGAACTACCGCCTGATGTCGTATAGCGGTGCAACGCATCCAACATATCACGCATTCTAATTGTTCCCGCCCTCACACGGCGCAAGATTTCGGTTCCTTCACCGTCAATGTTCTCACTATACTCATCTTGAATTATGTGAATAAAGGATTCTATGCGTTTGAGCGGCGCGCGCAGATCATGTGCAATTATTGATGCAAACTGCGTGAGATCATCATTTGCCAGTTCTAGTCTCTTGTTTGTATTTTGCGCCTCTCGTCTCAGATTTATTTCGGTCTCTCTGGATTCTTCAGCAACTTCTTTGGCCAATCTCAATTCAGCAGTCATCTTGGATGCGAGTTTTTGCGCTTCCTCGCCTTTGCGAGAAAGCGACCAAATCGCCATAAAGATGAGTATGTTTATAATGCCCCCGCCAATGGCAATAACATAAGGCTGACTTTGTTCTGTGTTTGAAACAAGAGAACTTTTGCTGGAAAACTCCAACAACCAAGTACGGGCCCCCGTAACCAATTGTACCGTCGAGAATTGTGGCCGATCCCGCCAATTCTGAATATCCTTGTATATACCATCACTCGAATAAAGAAGGTTTTCTTCGCTTGGCATAGCGGCGTCATATATCCGAAAGTCAATATCGGTATTTCTGCTGTTTAAGATGCCTTCCATCAGGTCTTCAGCCCTAAATGCACTATATACATACCCAAGAATTGCAGCACGCCTATCCGCTTCGGTTTCCACCGCCATACCGTTTTTGTATACTGGGGCGTACATCAAAAACCCGTTTTGAACATCGTCGCCATTTTCCTGAACAAGTGTGACCATTCCAGACAGTGCTGGCTCTCCGCCGTCACGCGCAGCCGCCATCGCCTCGCGACGGACAGGGTTTGACCACATGTCATAGCCAAATGCCCGTTGATTGCGCGCATCAAATGGCTCCAAAAAGACAATCGCCGAATAAAGATCTCTGGCACCTTCAGGCTTTATCGCAAACTCAGGAAACCCTTCTTCACGAATTTTAGTCTCTATAGCGTCTTTTTCTTCGGGTTCAACGAAAATCGAATATCCATATCCCTGCGAACCCTTGGCATATTTATCTTGCCTAAGAACTCTAACGAACGTGTCCCACTCGTTTCTGGTCACCTCCGCAGAAGAAACCATAAATCCGACGCCCGCCAAAAGAATGGATTCTTGCGCGAGCATACGGCTGGAAATTACCTCGCGAACATCTGCTGCTCTAAAATCAAATCGCTCCTCAGCAGTGTGTACAATTCGGTCGTTCGAAACCCAAGATGCCAGGGCTGTAATTGCGACTGAAAATGCAAGAATGCCCCACGCTGAAGGCGAAGAGCGCAGCTTATTCAAAGCCTTTAGATATCCAGGGAACGAATTCGACATGTTAATTTAGCCCGCCATTAGATTAATAAAGAAATCGTCGTTAAAGCACTGAACAATTAAGCTACATGAGAAGACGTTTTTTCACACGAGGCACACCTGAAAGTGCCGCGAAAAACTCTTCGGATGTAAATGGCTTCACAATATATCCATCGCTCCCGAGCTCCATCGCTTCAAAAATGTCAGCCTCATCATCAGATGCAGAAAACATAATCACAGGAACACTTCCAAAATCGGGATGTTTTCTGATTTTTCGCAGCAACTCAAAGCCGTTGGTTCGCGGCATGTTTACATCCAGCAAAATCATAAAACTGGATTTTTCAACACCGATCTTAACTAACTCGTTAAGAGAGTCGAACAGTTTTTCGGGGTGTCGTTCAGATACAAACCGATTGACAATTCCCTCGCGACGCACTTTTCGACGCGTCAGGAATATTTCATCGACATTGTCGTCAACCATAACAAAGGTTGTTTCAGAAAGTTCGTCAGCAGCAGTCGCATGTTTCATGTCGCTCGTCGCCTCATGTCAGGTTTACAAACGGAGTTTCAATCCGCTTTCAGACGAACAGTGTGCCTATCGAAAATATAAAATTTCCTAATAAAAGCGAACTATTACATTAGGCATGCGTTAAATATAAAAATGGAAATTCATCAGCAAGTTCAACAATGTTTGTCGAAACACACTAAAAATGGAGCCCGTCCTGTATCAAACAGACGAGTTCTAAACTCAAAATTTTGCAAAAGCGCTTCACCTGAATCTCATAATCTTGAATTTATGCCGACATAAATTTTGCGAGATTTGGATTTTCAGCACAGGACTTAAAAAACGCGGCTGGATCGATTGGCTTACTTAAGTAACCATCACTTCCAAGCTCTGCGGCCTTGGTTTTGTCAGATTCAGCATGAGAACTTGAATACATAAACACTGGAATATCAGCAAATTCTGGATGATCACGAACTTTGCGCAAAGTCTCAAACCCATCTTGTCGAGGCATATTGATGTCCATCAAGATGACAATCCTGTCTAGCTCATCCTCATCCGTTGCAAGGGTTTCCAACAGATTTATTAGATTAGGAGAGTTCCGCTCAGCAATAAAATCACCAACAACGCACGATTTGATAATCGAACGTTGTGTCAAAAAAATCTCATCAACATTGTCGTCAACAAGAACGACTTTAATTTGCGACATATTCACGGTTGTGAATCCCACTCCAACTTTCCCATTTCAATTCTCATAATACTCGCAACACATTAAATCTACCAGACCCAACACGCGCAATACGTGTTAATACATTGGTAACTATTTAGTATAAATCCGAGTGAAAATAATTTCTTGAGAATCAAAACATACTGCAACAACAATAACAAGAAAATTCTGGCTACGATATAAAACTGACCATCACCATACGACGAAATTATGATTGTTTACTTAATAAGGTTTCGTTGTTCACATATATGTGAATAACGGGACCAGCAATACTGTCAGTTTGGAACATCTACCTCACCTTTGGCATCATACAAATATGAACTAGGTGCGGTTCTGACTGCACGAATTCAGTAATTTGGACGGTCAATTTTAAAAAACACCGGCAGGGTTACAACCGACAGATCAGGCCTTAGCAGCACTCCAGTTCAGAATTTGCAATGAGACATCGTTTAGAGCGCTATTCAGACCGACTATTGCGCCAGTGTCTACGTTGGAACTTATCGGAACTGTTGCCGCGAAGACGGAGTTTGCAAAAATACTGCCTCGGCGTTCATTCACAAGCTTGGCCGAAAGCTTTACTGAAGCACTGGGGCTACCTGTGGTGTCAATCTCAAATGCTCGAATTTCAGTGGCCAGTGTAACGTCGACTGACAATTGATCATTGGGGCGGCCTACATTTGGAAATGCTGCGTCTTCAAAAGTTTGCAACAAGCGCGTCTGAATCAGAAGTGGTAATTTGTCCGACCATTGCGCCTCAGGCAGATAACTAAGAACACCGCCGGGTGCCCGAACAACAACACGTTCCGTGTCATAGGTTTGAACACTTTCTGGACGTGTAATCACTACAGTTCTAGAGCTTCTACGCCGCACCTTTTGGGCCGTAGCGGACGTCAGATCATAGGTCTCAGGCGGCAACGCCGCCAGCGTACAACCAGCCACCGGCAACGATAGACAAGCCGCGCCAGAAAGTAAAAATAAACGTCTGGATTGAAGTTTCATGTCCTGTGTCATCTCTTATTGTACTCCCGCACTGTATCCCCGCCAAAGATTAGCCCTTGTGGATTGCGATCAATTTTTGACAATACACTATCAAGTCGACGCAATGTAGCGCGCGCGTCCGAGGCAAGTGCTTGGTACTCCGCAAGTCCACCGCTGGTAAATCTATTTAAGCCCGAGGCAATTGTCGATGTCCGACTATCAAGGTTTTCTGCAAGCACCTGAATGGCAGTAGCAGCAGTCGACAGCTGCGTGAACAGTCCCTCATCATCTGCATTGTTAGCCATTTTGTCCACAGCATCAACGATTGAACGAACTTGTGCAACAGAATTGGTTAGCTCATCAGATACCGTTGTCATATTGCCAATGAACGTTTCAAGATTGCCTCGATTATTTTCAAGAGTTGATGAAATCGCTCCGATATTATCAATAAACGTTTTAACGGTTTTCGGGTCGACGCCCTTCGTAATCGCGTCAACATTTTCCGTAATCAGGCCAATTTGTTCTGACGTACTATTCAGACTGGCAGACAACTCCGTTGCATCCGCAAAGAACATATCGACGCTGGCAGAATTGCGCGAAATGGACTCGGTAAATGTGGACACATCATCGATGATTTTGGCGACTTTACCTGGTTCGACATCGCCAACAATGCCTCTTAACTGCTCAGAAAGCACACGCAATTCGCCAGCTAGCGGACCAATTTCTTTCCCTGCTCCAGCCAAACTGGCCAAAAACTGTTCAACTCCATCAGAATTTGCAGCCAAAGCCGCACTAAACGCCTCGATATTGGCCAAAGTGGAAGACGTTGTAGCTTCGTTGTCATCAAGAAATTTGTTCAATCGTTCAAACGCGACACTTGCCCCAACAATCGTGCCTTGCACGCCGTCAAGGATCGATTGAAAATCTGATTTATCCGCAATAATCGTTGTAGGATTGTAGGTCGAAGATGGGGCCAACGAAGCCGCTTCTGATGAACCACCCGATAGCTGAACGAAAGCAACACCCGTCAGGCCCTGAAACTCCAAAATAGCCTTGGTATCGGTCTTAACTGGGGCTGCTATATCCACTTCGATACCGGCAATCACTTTTCCCGGGTCATCAGGGTCAATTTTGACAGAGCGGACTTGTCCGACTTTGATGCCGTTAAAGAGCACCGGCGTCGAAACACTAAGTCCGGTCACTGTACCCGTAAAAACAACATTGTATTTCGCCGTGGCGACGTTGCTATCAAGAATGGCAAACCAATAGATGAATCCGCCAGTGACCAACATCACAACCAAAGAAATAAGCCCCACAAGTGAGTAGTTTGCTTTACTTTCCATCTATTTCTCTCCAATGCGGCGCGCACGCGGACCACCAAAATATTGTTTTATCCAAGGGTCATCGTGCATTCGAACTTCATTTAACGTTCCCTGACACATTAGCTTACCCTTTGAGAGGACCACCAGATCGTCGCAAATGGCCCCTAGACTATCTAAGTCATGGGTGATCATGAAGACCGTTAAGTCAAACGCCGCGCGCAACTCCAAAATAAGATTATCAAATGCAGCAGCTCCGATAGGGTCCAGACCGGCTGTAGGTTCGTCTAAAAACAGCAGTTGCGGATCTAAAGCTAATGCGCGCGCCAGCGCAGCCCTTTTTATCATACCGCCAGATAGTTCGGAAGGATAAAGATTTGCCGCGTGTTTCGGCAAGCCAGCCATTTCGATTTTAGCCCGCGCCGTTTGGCCAATCAAATCGGGGTTAAGGCGAAAATGCTCCCGCATCGGCAATTCGACGTTTTCTTGCACTGTCAAAGATGAAAACAAAGCACCCTGTTGAAACAGGACCCCAATTTTTTGCCGCGTTTTCACCAGTTCTTTGGGTTCAACTTTTGCAAGGTCTTTTCCCAAAATTTCTATCAATCCAGATCGTGTTGGCACAAGCCCCAAAAGAGCACGCATTGACACAGATTTACCACAGCCAGAGGGACCAATTACGCCAACAACATCACCGCGTCGAATTGAAAATGAAAGCCCATCCAAAACCAGCCGATCCCCAAAACCAACGCTGAGTTCAGACAAACTAATAATGGGGGCGGAATTTACGTCCTGTATCAAAATCCAATTGCTCCAAAATAGACCGCAAACAAGCCATCAAGAACGATCACCATGAATATTGATTTCACAACAGAAGCGGTCGTATGTCGACCAAGAGATTGGGTTGAGCCTGAAACTTGCAATCCTTCTTCAACCGAAATGATGGCAATTGCCAACGCCATTAACGGCGCTTTGATTAGCCCCACCAAAACAATCTGCAAATTGACCACATCATTTAGTCGCGCCAAAAAGACGTCGAACGCGATCCCGCCGGAAACACGTGCGGCAAGGGCCGCTCCGGTTATGCCCGCGATAGCGCCGACCAGGCCCAGAATAGGCAGCCCAACAATCAACGCCATCACACGCGGCATCACAACAGCACGATAGGTATCCAAACCCATAACCTCAAGCGCATCGATTTCTTCGCGCATTTTCATCGCGCCAATCTCTGCGGTAATCGCTGATCCAGATCGACCAGCGACCATAATGGCGGCAAGCAAAATGCCAACCTCGCGCAGCATCAATATACCACTTAAATCGACCACAAAAATTATGGCGCCAAAATTCCTCAATTGATCAACAGATTGTTGGGTCAAAATAACGCCAACAACCAATGAAATCAGGATAACGATTGGAATAGCGCGGAGAACAATTTCTTGAAACTGATTAACAATGGCGGCGATGCTTATCGGGCCGCGCAAAGCCAGCATGTTGAAAAAGGACACAATAATGCGTCCCTGGACCGCAACAAAATCCACGCCTTCAGACCCTGCCTCAACAACAATACGTCCAAGGGCATCAATAGGTAGGACGGGGCGGGTTTGCACTTCGGGTGCCTCAGAAACATCCATTTCCACCAATTTGTTGACAAGGGCGATATGGCGCGGCTGTCCGCCTAAAAACTCAACCTTGTGACCTTTTTGGATTATCTCTCTGCCAAGCTCAGCAAGCGCCACCGCGCCAAAAGTATCCATCTGCGAAACGTTAGAAAGATCGCATGTCAAACTGGAGTTTGGCTGCATTTTTTTAGAAAAATCATCTGTCTCAAAACTTGGGCCGCCGTCAACAAGGCCGCCTGCCGTCCAATCACCCTTAACATCAAGCGTATCGCCATTCAGGAGATCGAGTTCAGGCGGGGACTGCAATTTATTACTGTTGGTCAATTCTTGCCGCACTTTATTTGCTCAAATTCGCTCTTTGCCGATTTTAGGGCAATGGATTGATATCACTGAAAATCATCTGAAAGAAGCAAATTATAACTCCAAATGGGCCATAATTCTTCTATTATGCCGGAAGTCAGGCGCAAGCAATAGAAGGGGCGGTCGAGTTTTCACCCGGCCGCCTAAAAATGCGAAGGTCTAGACACCCTTCATCAAGCAACCGGCTGCCAAAACAACATAAGCCGCGGTGACCACCCAAACCGATGCTATTGGCAAGAACGAAAATATGGAGAGTGCTGCCAATACGCCAATGACCGCTAATACAAGTGAAATTACAAATACGATTACTGTTGGTGCGCTTAAGTTCATGATCGAGTTCCCTTTGCAAGTTAACTTCTCGTTAACGTTTCCACCAAACCAGACAAAACCGATAAGTGCAAACCGGTATCGAGAAAATCAAAAACAGACCCGAGCGCAATTTCACTGTTAGCGTCATTTCACAACGACGTAAGCCAATGCAACACCCAAGGTTATCCCATGGCCGGTATTGACAGGTTTAACGTTTTGTGGCTTTGTCAGACAAAGGAATTAACGCACAAAGAGAATTATGCCGAACGAAATGACAGCAACACCGCCAAGACCTGCTGTTTCTGCATCGCAATATTTGCGCCCTATCAAACGGCGTACGCGTGATGTTGAGGTGCTTGAAGCGCTTGCCGTTATGATCGAGCAGGCAGGACTTAAGGTCGGGGACAAGCTTCCCATCGAAACAGAACTCGCCGCCAAACTAAAAGTTGGGCGCTCCACCGTTCGCGAAGCCCTTAAAGTTTGGGAAAATCTTGGCATTGTGGAACGGCGCACCAGCGTCGGCACCATTTTGGCGATGAATATTGTGCCCAATTCTGTCCATGTTCCCGTTGTGTTGCAGTTTGAAGCCGAAGGGCTTTTGCGTACTCAACAAGTACGCCGTGCGCTCGAAAAGGAAGTGGTGCAGCTCGCTGCAAAAAATGCGACTGAGCAAGACCGGACCAAAATTCGCGATACGCTAGCGACATTGTTTGAGTTTGTGGAAAAAGGAATACCGTGGCATCAGGCTGACGCAAATTTTCACAGAGCTATATACGCGGCATCCGGCAACCCATTATTTGAGCAGTTGATTGAGCAAGTGCACAGCGCATTTCATCAACATTATATCGAGCCGTTCATGGACAATAGCTATGGGCTACCCTCAATTCCCCTGCACAAAGATTTAGCCGACGCGGTGGTGAGTGGAAATTCTGCGGCAGCCGTGGAGGCCGTTGAGCGAATTTTGGATAGCACTGAGCAGCAAACGAAATTGTTGCTGGGATAAAACCCGGCGACGCAGATATTATTTGGCCAACTAATACAACGATGTACAAATTGGCCAAACGAGCAGTTTCCGGACGTTCCGGGAGTTAAGGCGTCACAATAATGTGACGTAATCTAGAGGGAGGAAAGAGTGAAAAACTTATTCCGTACAGTGGCCACAAGCGCAATTCTTGCTGCAACATTGTCAGCAGGCGCTGCTTTGGCCGAAACGAAACTCAAGCTTGTTGAAGTCATCACAAGCCCAGCGCGAACAGAAACACTGAACGCGCTCGTTTCTGAATATGAAGCAAACAATCCTGGCGTAGATGTTGAAATCGTATCGCTGCCTTGGGGCGAAGCATTCGAGAAACTTTCCACCATGGTGGCAGGTGGCGAAATACCTGACGTCGTTGAAATGCCTGACAGCTGGTTAGCGCTATATGCGGGCAATGATTTGCTTCTTGACCTTGATGCAAGCATCGCAAGTTGGGAACACGGCGGCACATTGGCACAAAAGACCCTAGATATGGGCCGTTTGGCTGGTGGTAAAGCATATACATTGCCTTATGGTTTCTACCTACGAGCTATGTTCTACAACAAAAAGCTTCTGGCAGAAGCTGGTGTAGAAAATCCACCGCACACAATGGCGGAATTCATGGATGCGTCGGCTAAAGTGTCAGCTCTTCCAGGCAAATCTGGCTACTGCTTGCGCGGTGGCGGTGGCGGCCTGAACGGCTGGATCATGTATGCTGCAACCATGAATGGCTCAAACGAGTTCTTCACAGAAGACGGCAAAAGCCGTTTGAACGAAAAAGGCTCCATTGAGGGTATCCAATTCCTAATGGATATGTACCAAAAAGGTTATGCGCCGAAAGACAGCGTAAACTGGGGCTTCAACGAAATCGTTGCTGGCTTCTATTCTGGTACTTGCGCATTCCTTGACCAAGATCCTGATGCCTTGATCTCTGTCGCTGAACGTATGGACGCAGCTGACTTTGCTGTAACGCCAATGCCAGTTGGTCCATCAGGCAAAGCATTCCCAACAATTGGGTTCGCTGGATGGTCAGTGTTCAAATCAACTGAACATCAAGACGAAGCAGTAGCACTCGTACAGCATTTGTCTTCTCCAACTTCAAACCTTGCTTGGACAAAACGCGTTGGCGTTATTCCAATTCATAAAGGCGCGGAGCAAGACAGCCACTTTGCAACTGCACAGTTCAAAGGCTGGTTCGACACGCTTAATGGTGACGATTATATTCCAACCATTATGCCGATCTACCTGAAAAACTTTGGTGTATTCAAAGAGTTGGCCATCGCATCAAGCCAAGAAGCACTGTTGGGCTCACGCACAGCGGAAGATCTTGCAAATGAGTGGGCAGACTTCTTGACCAAAGAATATCAAGACTGGAAAAACGCTCAATGACCTCGGCGCTCTCCCCTTCTCCCGGCAAAAGCCGGGAGAAGTCCCTCAAAAAACTGAAATGGCTTTTGGAGCCATATTTGTATTTGTCCCCGGGGATCATTCTGATCACCTTGGTCATGTTGGTGCCCCTCATCGTTGGCATATCCTATGCATTTCAGTCCATTTCCCTCCTCAACCCGTTTGAAACGGGCTGGGTTGGCTTGGCGAACTTCGAAAAGCTGTTTTCGGATCGTCTTTTCTGGAAAGCATTGAGCAACACGGCTTGGTGGACGATTGGCTCTTTGGTCTTTCAGTTTTTTTTGGGATTGGGGTTAGCGCTTCTATTGAACAAACCCTTTGTCGGGCGCGGACTTGTACAAGGCTTAGTGTTTTTGCCGTGGGCCGTGCCCGCATTTCTATCTGGCCTGAATTGGGCATGGCTGTTCAACCCAATTATTGGGCCAATTCCGCATTGGCTGACAGCACTTGGCATCATGGACGAGCCGACGAACATTTTGGCTGACCCAAGTATCGCCATGTGGGGACCAATTATTGCCAATGTATGGTTTGGCATTCCGTTCTTCGCGATCACCTTGCTGGCCGCACTTCAATCGATCCCAAAAGATCTTTATGAAGCCGCCGCAATTGATGGCGCGAGCGCTTGGCAGTCATTTGCAAAAATCACCATTCCGTTTTTAGCACCGACAATTGCGATTACCGTCATGTTGCGCACGATTTGGATCGCCAACTTTGCCGACCTTATCTACATCATGACTGGCGGCGGACCGGCAAACTCCACCCACATCGTCTCATCATACATCTTCACAACGGCCTTTAGACGCCTAGATTTTGGCTACGCTTCAGCCCTCGCTATTGCACTGCTGGTGTTGTTGCTGGCCTACGCGATGGTCATCATTCAGATGAGAAAACATCTGGTTAAGGGGATATAGAGCATGCACGCCAAAGCAAAATTCTCCGTCACGGGCAGTTTGCGCTACTTAGCGATAGCGCTTTATGTTCTTTTCGCTTTGTTCCCGATCTATTGGCTTGTCAAAATTGCCGTTACGCCGGACAAACTCATCTACACTGAAGGCACAAAATTCTGGCCTTCAGCGTTCACCTTAGACAATTTCCAATCGGTTTTGTTTCTTACTGACTTCTTGGTGTATTTTAAGAACTCTTTGATTGTCAGTTTAGGCACTGCGTTCTTCACAACTATTGTGGCAACGGCCGCAGGTTACGCGTTTTCGCGCTTTCACTTCAAAGGCAAAGCGATTGTGATCGCGGTAATGTTGATCACTCAAATGTTCCCGCTTTTGATGATCATTGCGCCAATATTCAAAATCATGGCCGGCCTACATTTGCTGGATACGTTGACCGGATTGATCATTGTATACACGGCATTCAATGTGCCTTTTGCTACCTTTTTAATGCAGAGCTTTTTTGACGGTATTCCCAAAGACCTCGAAGAAGCCGCAATGATTGATGGCTGCTCGCGTTTTGAAGCATTACGCAAGGTAATTTTTCCACTCACTTTGCCGGGCTTGGCCGCAACGCTAGGTTTCATCTTTACAGCGGCGTGGAGTGAGCTTTTGTTCGCACTTATGCTGACCAATTCAAATGACAAAATGACCTTCCCAGTAGGTTTAAAAACCTTCGTTTCCAAGTTCGCGGTGGACTGGGGACAAATGATGGCAGCGGGCACTTTGGCGCTCATTCCAAGCTGCCTGTTCTTTATCCTCATCCAACGCTTCCTCGTACAGGGATTGACCGCAGGCGCGGTGAAAGGCTGATCATGACCGGAATTACACTTAATCAAGTCAATAAGAGCTTCGGCCCTATTCATGTTCTCAAAGACATCAATCTCCAGTTCGGTGCCGGAGAGTTTGTTGTGCTTGTTGGTCCATCGGGCTGTGGCAAATCCACTCTTCTTCGCATGATTGCGGGTCTGGAAACCATATCGTCCGGCGACCTGCTTTTTGGCGATGAACGCGTCAATGACCTAGAGCCGCGCGAACGTGACATCGCGATGGTGTTCCAGTCCTACGCGCTCTATCCGCACATGAGTGTGGAGCGAAACCTTGGCTTCAGTCTTGAAATTCGCAAGCGCGAACTGGCCGAAAAAAAGGAAAAAACTGCCAAAGCATCTGGTATACTGGGCTTAAACCAACTTCTCGACCGACTACCAAAAGCGCTTTCGGGTGGGCAGCGCCAACGCGTAGCGATGGGCCGTGCGATCGTTCGTGATCCTCAAATATTCTTGTTCGATGAACCACTTTCCAACCTTGATGCATCCCTAAGGATTGAGATGCGGATTGAGATCGCAAAACTCCACCACAAGCTCAAAACCACAATGGTTTATGTGACCCATGACCAAGTCGAAGCGATGACGCTTGCGGATCGCATTGTGGTAATGAACGCAGGCCGCGTTGAACAAGTTGGTTCCCCGCTTGAGTTGTATAAAAATCCAACAAACCTGTTTGTTGCAGGGTTTCTCGGATCGCCAAAAATGAACTTTGTCGATCACGAAGACAAAGCCCTCAACTTACCCAAAGCGTCTCTTCATCCTGATGCCAAAACATATGGCATTCGCCCCGAACATGTCAGCGTTACCAACGCCGACAAAGCTGCACATCTGGTTGGCACCATTGAGGTGGTTGAACGTTTAGGGTCGGACACAATGTTTTATCTAAATCACGGCGCACAAAACCCATTTGTGGTTCGGGTTGCTGGCATTGATGAAACCAATGTGGGCGAAAAGATCGGCGTTGTCTTTCAGCAAGACAATTTGCACCGATTTGACCAGTCCAGCAATGCAATCACTGCCTAATCAGTCCCACTCCAATTTATTCAAGCCGGACCAGCACAATATTATGTACGATAAAAAATTATCCACAAAACTAAAGCATCAACTCGTTCTGCTCAAAAAAATGGCGTGGCGAGAAGGCCCGGATAAACTTGAATTGCATGAGCAGTTGACCGACGCGCCGGCTGCGACTGTTATCCAAGAGGACTGGCGCAAATGGGACACAATTGGCGACGACTTTGCTTGGGGAACACCAACGGGTCACCACTGGTTCGCAGCAGAGCTGGCTGTACCTAAGGCCCAATCTGGGATCACCCCTTTTGTGAAGCTGATCGCTAAAAATGAGATCCTTCTAGGTCGCACTGATCCACAATGTCAGGTCTGGCTCGATGGAAAACTCTGCCAAGCGTTTGATGGTTATCACCGAGAGCTTTATCTTCCCAAGTCAACTATGGCGACAGGAAAAGCAACCATTCACGTCAATGCTTACACCGCTGAGATCGAACGCCAATTGGGCATTTCATTGGCATGGTGTGAACAACATGATGATGCAGCAGACCTATATTATGATTTGTCCATATCGTTTGAGGCCGCCGTTCGCTTGAATGAAAATGATGCGCGTCGACACAAGATGTTCAATCTCATCGACAAGGCACTGAACACAGTTGATATGCGGAGCCGTAACGAACTGTTTTCAACTTCTGTCAAACAAGCCCTTGCGATTGCGAGCGAGCTATTTGACGGGGGAACTAACACAGATAAACCGACTCTTTCGTTGGTGGGGCACACCCACATTGACGTGGCATGGCTTTGGCCAATTTCGCAGACGCGGGAAAAAATGGTGCGGTCCATGTCAACCGCATGTAAACTGATGGACGAGTATCCAGAGTTCGTCTTCATGTACAACCAATGCATCCTGTTTGAATGGTTGAAAGAAGATGCACCCGAACTGTTTGAACGGATTAAAGTTCACGTTAAATCGGGCCAGTTTGAAATAGAAGGCGCGATGTGGCTGGAGCCGGATGTTAATCTCATTTCCGGTGAATCTTTAGTCCGCCAAATTACGCGCGGCGTTGCCTTTCAACAAAAAGAATTCGGCATCACCCCTCGCATTTTGTGGCTACCAGACACGTTTGGTTATACCGCAGCCATTCCGCAGCTTATGACCCAAAGCGGGTTAGATATATTTGTTACGTCCAAATGTTCATGGAACGACGCAAACCGCATGCCTTACGATACGTTTGATTGGCAGGGCATTGATGGCTCCAGCGTTACCGCTTTTCTCATCACCGCTCAAACTGACGACAAGGGCGAACGCGGGGATCACCGGACCGACTATGGCCCTCACCTTGACGTCAGTTCGGCAGTCGGCGCTTGGAACAGATATGAGCCAAAAGCACTAAACCAAAACGTTCTTGTTCCTTATGGCCATGGCGACGGTGGTGGTGGGCCTTGTAAGACGATGCTTGAAAACGCCAAACGCATGCAAAAAGGTGTCCCTGGACTACCTAACGTCAAGCTGGAAGGTATCAGCCCCTATTTTGATCGTTTGCGTAACACAATCGAAAATAGCGACAAACAGTTTCCGCGATGGGTCGGCGAGTTATACTTCGAGTACCATCGTGGCACCCTCACCTCGCTGGCCAAAAACAAACGCCACAATGCCAATGGCGAACATATGTTGCGTGAGCTGGAATTGCTTACAGTTTTGGGCAAGCTAAATGGAAGCGACATCGATCAAGCACTCACTGAAATTGATGCGCTTTGGAAGATATTACAGCTCAACCAGTTCCATGACATTCTGCCCGGCACGTCAATTCCTGAAGTTTATGAGGACAGCGACAACGACTACGCAAACATGTTTGCTCGTGGCGAAACGCTTTATGCTTCGCTCGCATCTCTAGCCCTTGGCGACAGCAAATTGTTAAACAGCGTTGGAATTCAGCGCCGAAATTGCCTTGTGCATTTTGACGCCAATCAAAAAGCTAAAGCTGTCTTAGTCGGCACCAAAGAGCGTTCCCTGCAGACCATCCACCGTGCGGACGGCACATCGCTGCAGGCTGTACCGTTGGCAATTGTCGCACCTTTAGCGCAGCTCAGCGTTCAAGCAGCCGACGCAGCGGACAATGAACTTGTTGAATTGGCAATCGACGACCAACGTTTAGAGAATGCCTTTTTGCGTGTCACATTGGACCAGAATGGCGAGATCACCTCAATTTACGACAAAACTGCCAAACGAGAAGTGTTACGCGAAGGCACGTTGGGCAATCAGTTACGCGTTTATGAGGACAAACCATTAAATTGGGACGCTTGGGATGTCGATTGGTTTTATGAAGAACAATCTTGGCCTGTTGATCAAGCAACCAATATCGAAGTAATCGAAACCGGACCCCACCGCGCAGCATTGCGAATTGAGCGTCAGTACAACCAATCAAAAGTGGTTCAGATCATCTCTTTGGCCGCCGATGCGCGCCAAGTAGAGTTCGATTTTTACGCCGATTGGAAAGAAAGCCAATCCTTATTGAAGGCTGAGTTTGAATTCGACGTGGTCACCGATCATATCAAATCCCAAATTCAATTTGGGCACGTTAGTCGTCCCACGCACCGCAACACAAGTTGGGACGAGGCTCGATTTGAAGCAAGCATGCACCGTTGGGTGGCTTTTGCGGAAACGGATTTTGCCGTCGGCGTGCTCAATGATTGCAAGTATGGCTATGGTGCTAAAGACACTCAATTTGGCATTACATTGATTAAATCAGGCATCTATCCGCACCCATCTGCAGATCAGGAAGAACATCTTTGTCGCTACGCCATTACAATCAAAGATGGGCCGAATTTAGTTGAACAAATCAACCGAAAAGCCATGGATTTTTCCTCACCCCTTACTTTCAAAGGCGAAATCGGATCAACCGCACCAGAAGCATCAATCCCACCAATCACCTGGGATGCAGACAATGTCGTTCTCCACGCGGCAAAATTGGGTGACAATGGCTTAGATGCTGTTTTCAGACTCTGTGAAGAGGCAGGAAAACGCACGCGTTTCACTGTGCAGCTAGATAGTCGCTTGAAAGAAGTACGTATCGTCAATCTGCTTGAACAGGATATTTCTTCGTGCCCCATTAATCAGCATGGTACGCTCGAAATTGAATTGAAGCCGTTTGAAATTATTACCCTAGCCGCAGCTTTTGGGTAATTCTACCAACTCAAAGCGGGCGGACTTATGAATTGAAGTTCCTCTGGGTCCGCTCCCTTAATACGTTGCAACAAAAACTGCGCCAAATGTTCGCCTGCTTGAATCAAATCTTCTTCGACCCACTCAATGCGGGGGTGAAGATATTCAAGCAGAGATGAGGTCTTCCTGGAGATGATTTTTACGTCATGTCCCACTTTACCACCTGCCGAACTGACGCCGTCAATTACCGCCATTGCCGCCATTTCGCCCGAGCAGATCACACCTTGGGGCATTGTCCCGTTTTGCATAGCACAAAGCGTTTCTTCGCGTAGCCAACGCACATAGTCGCCACCAGGTTGAGCTTGCGCCCGAAAACTTGAAATTTCGCAGCTGGTTTCTTCAACAACTTGGTGTAGTCCAGCCAGCAAGTGCTGATAGTAAGTTAAGTCTTTTTCTGGTGCCAGCAGACCAATTGATTTGCAACCCAATTCAGCCAAACGCATTCCTGCAAGATAGGCGAACATTTGGTTGTCAAAATCGTAAAAGGCGTGCGCGGTTTCAATGCAGGTTCGACCGTGGGTGACCACGGGAAAATTGTGTTCCTGCGCGTATAAAATGCGCGGATCATTCGGCGCAGTTTGAGCTAAAACCAACCCGTCCGCCGAGCGGTTTCGCACGATTTTTTTGATTTCATCTAGTTCAGTATGATCGGGTAAAATGGGGTGGAACACCAATTCATATGGCGTCCGCTCCAAAATGCGCGCCATGCCCAAAATCAAACGACGTGAAAAATCCGAAATCTCATGCTCAAGCGGCATAAGCAAAACGATTTTGTTTGTTTTGCCAGTACGCAACGACACGCCGGCACGGTCTGGTTGATACCCCAATTCATCAGCAATGCTGCGCACATATTGTTTTGTTTTTTGCGAAATATTGGGCGCATCGCGCAGCGCCTTTGAAATGGTGGTTACAGCAAAGCCAGTGCGCTCAGCAATCATTTTGAGAGAGGGCTGTTTGGTCAATAGCTTAAGCCAGTTCATTTCAATTGGTGTGCATATACTCACATGTTGATTTACTTGTTTAGCAAGTGCATGCGCGAACGCCAAGCGCTAACCACTATGGTCGCCCATACAACTCGTACTGTCGCTCAGCACTTCCGAAAAAACGACATATAGCAAAGCCTGACTAATTCAGGCAATGCGGCTGTCGTTGCTGTCGAACAAATGCGCGCTTTTCGGGTTAAAGCTGAGATTTACTTCATCTCCCACCTTGCAGTCGATGGCGTGGTAGAAGCGCCCAGTGATCCGCTGTTCTCCGGCGATGAAATGAACAATTGATTCATCACCCAAACTCTCAATCAGGTCGACCGTTGCGAGTAGATTACCCCCTGCATCATCATTTGAAAGGGACAAGTGCTCGGGTCGAATGCCCAACGATTTAGCGTTGCCCAATTGGGTTTTATCCATGCTGTTTGCGAGCACTAGCTTTGCGCCTTCGCTCGTCGACATCGTGCCGTCTTCAATGTTGGAAAGTTCAAACACGTTCATTTGTGGCGAACCGATAAAGCTGGCAACGAAGGTGTTTGCCGGTTTTTCGAACAAGTTCTTCGAACTGTCAAATTGCCGGATATATCCCTTTTCCATCACCGCAATTTTGTCGGCCATGGTCATCGCTTCAACCTGATCGTGCGTCACATATATTGACGTGATGTTATGGCTGCGATGAAATTTCATCAGCTCCATCCGCATTTCCACACGCAATTTCGCGTCAAGGTTAGACAATGGCTCATCAAACAAAATGATACGTGGTTTACGCACAATCGCGCGTCCAATGGCGACACGTTGGCGTTGCCCGCCAGATAGATGAGCGGGCCGGCGCTGAAGCAACGCGTCAAGTTGGAGTTTATCGGCGACCTCATGAACAGCATCTGCAATTTGTTTTTTGTTGCGGCCCTCGAGTTTCAAGCCAAAGCCAATATTGTCGAAAACCGTCATATGCGGATAAAGCGCGTATGACTGAAACACCATTGAAATGCCACGCTCACGCGGGTGCAAATTGTTCGCTTTGCGCCCGTCGATTAGCAGTTCGCCATCAGTTATCTCTTCCAATCCAGCGATCATGCGCAACAACGTTGATTTGCCACAGCCAGATGGCCCCACCAAAACCGTAAAGTCACCTTCGTTCACTTCGAAATTGAGATCAGAAATAACATTGACCTCACCGTAGTTCTTTTTCAAATTTTTAGCTGAAAGAACGGCCACTATTTCTTCCCTTCAATTTCGTGCAGCGATGCAATTTTGCGTGTGCCCGTTTGGGCCATTTGTTTAATATCAACCATCAGATTACCCCTTAACGCCCACACCAGCGAAGCCCGTGGTTAAGTTGCGTTTCAAAAGGAAATACACAACCACAGCAGGTGCGGTGTAAATGATTGAATAGGCTGTCAAAAACCCATAATTGGTGGCGCCATATTGACCAAATGCGGAATATAGTCCCACCGCCATCGGGAAATCTTGGTCACTTCGCAACATCAAGAACGGAAACAAAAACTCATTCCATGCGCTTGTGAACGACATGAACCAAATCACCGAAAGCCCGGCGCGGGACAGGGGTAAAACGATATGGGTGATAGATTGGCGCAAGGTTGCGCCTTCCATATAGCTTGCCTCTTCCAGTTCGGTCGGAATGGCATCAAAAAAGTTCTTCAACAGCAGAACAGCAAACGGCAAATTCAGCAATGTCATCACCATAATTACGCCGCCAGCGTTCAACAGTCCCAACACCCGCCCCGTTAGGAACACCGGAATAATAATCGCTGTTGCAGGCAAAATTCGCAGTAACGCGAGGCCCCACAGCAACGTATTCTTGTAGGGGATGTTAAGACGGGAAAATGGGTATGCCGCCATGGTCGCCAAAATGGTCGTTAGCGTTGCCGTGATGACAGCAATCACTAGCGAGTTAATGAATTGGCGCAAAGATGTGCCCGTCATAACCGTCGCAAAATGCTCTAAGCTGAACCCCGTTGGGAATGCAAAACTGCCTGTGGCGCTTGGATTTATCGATGTCATCACCAGCCAGCTTAACGGGCTTAGCCACGCAAAGATAACAAAGATCAACAACAGGTTCAAAAACCCTAGTTGAGTTGGTGATTGTTTTACGCCAGTCATCATTTGCTCTTCTCCTGAGATTGACGCACGTAAAGAATTGATAGCCCACCAACAATCACCATCATGGCGATAGCCACGGCACTGCCGTAACCAAGCTTACCGACATCAAAGGCTTGCTTGTACATGTAGATCGAGATCACTTCTGTTTCTCTGCCCGGTCCACCACCTGTTAAGGCGTAAATGAGCGAGAAGAACGCATAGGTCCAAATGGTTACGAACAGGAGGTTGGTGGCAATTTGCGCCCGTAAAAGTGGCAACAACACATAGCGCAGGCGTTGCAGGGCGTTGGCCCCATCAACGTACGCTGCTTCCAACACCTCGCGCGAAACTGTATCGAGCGCTGCAGAGAACAATAGATATGACCACGCCGTGCCTTTCCAGACATTGGCAATGATCACCACTTCCATGGCATATTCGTTAAGCAAGTTGACCTTATCAAACCCGAGTGGGGACAATATCAATTCGTTTATAAATCCATCAGAACTTGCAAAGGCGTTCCACATAAACGCGCCCACAACATCTGGCGCAAGCCAGCCAAATAAGAGCGCAAATTCTACAAAACCTTTTAGTCGCGTTTTTGCATTTTTGAGCAGCAGTGCGAGAATAAACCCGATACCGCATTGCCCAACAATTGCCGAGAAAAAAGTGAAAACTGTCGTGGTCCACACCGATTCCATGAAGCCACGTCTGGTGAACAAGCGAACATAATTGTCGAACCCGACAAAGCTGGGATCAATTGCCTTTCGACCTAACAATGCCAAGTCGGTAAAACTGACATAAATGGTCCACCCGGCATAAAACATGAACAGCATAATGAACAGAACGGCAGGGATCGCGGCGATGGCGATTTGCCCCGCAGATCGACGCAGCCAAGCATGCGATGTGGTTATCATGGCGACTAACCTTTTTTGCGATGATTTAGTGAGCCGCTGCGAAAACCGCGCAGCGACCCACAGGAGGAAGTCGTATTAAAATACGGCTCAATTAGTCGATTGTTTTGACGTTTTCTTCGCCGAACTCGTCAACCATGTTGAGGTTGAACTCTTCAACAACTTCATCAACCGAACTGCCCTCAAGGATAGAGGTTGTCGCTTGCTGTACGAAAGCGGAAACCGACGAATAGCCTGGGAACGTATCCCGGCCCGTTGTTTTTTCTACGAGTGGAGAAATTGCTGCAAGATAATCGTCCGACTTATAGGCTTCAGTTTCAAGCGCATCTTTACGCACCGATACACGGCCCTGTTCAGCAACCCAACTCGCATAGCTATCTGCTTCCAGAATGGTCTCAATCAGCTGCCAGCCCAAATCTTTTTTGTCAGATTGTGCGGCCACTGCCAAATTCCAGCCACCAGAGATATTGCTGTATTCAGGTGCATTTGCTGAGCCGTCACCAGGGAAAGGTGTCCAAGCCATGAACTCAGATTTTTCTTCCTCGGTTTTTTCAATGCCAGCTGCACGCCAAACAGAACCAAACTCCCAAGAGCCATTGGCCATGATGCCGATTTCGCCACCTGCAAAGGCACGACGCATGTCGCCCCAAACATCAGGCGTATAGTAAAGTTCTCGACTTGAAAGCTCGCGGTTGACGAAGATATCTTGATAAAGACCAAGAACTTTACGGATAGCAGGACTATCGCCAATCCATTTACCTTCTTCCCAATCACGCAAGCGGTTTGCACCGCCTTCTGTACCGTCAGCGCCGAGCAATGCCATGTAGAAACCCTGCATGGTTGTCGCTTCGCCAAGCTTTGTGCCGACTGGGAAGTAAATTGGGTAATCAACTTCTGGAACATTTGCCTTCACTTTTTCAGCGGCGTCCAAAATGTCGGTCCAGTTTTTTGGCTCCCAAGGCAATTCAATGCCAGCTTGTTTCAACACAGCACGGTTGTACCAAAGCATACGAACGTCAGTGTAAACAGGAATACCGCGTACTTCATTGTTGATTGTTGAAATGCTTTTCAACGAACCAAAATAAAGCGACCAATCTTCCCAGCTTTGCGTGTAAGCGGTCAAGTCCGCTAGGTACTCACTTTCAGTATATTCTGCGGTACGATAGCTATCGTAAACGATAACATCTGTTGAAGCGCCGCCGGCGAAATCAACTGTAATCCGCTGATCCATATCTTTTGGCACCACCGTTGCTACAACCTTCTCGCCCGTCTTCTCCTCGAAGGCTTTAAAAGCTGGCTCCATTAACCCTTCCCATCCAGACGGATAGGTAATTGAAATATCCGCATATGCAGCGTTCGCGGTTACACTAAGTGTCACACTCGCCAATAATGCCATTGTTCTAAATTTTTGCATCTGTTCCTCCCAACATTAGTACAACGTTGTACATTTACAATCCCAGATGTACAACGTTGTACTACCTCAGTCAATATCTGACGTTGTTTGCCTGAGCTCCCACCACCATAATTTGGCGAATTGGTTGTCCCGACCCAGATTCATTGCCGTGGATAGGGATCAGCATAAATGAAAATAGACATCGTTATGAAAGGCAGTTAATCTTTCGAACAACCAAAACAACTCTGTCGCTCAAGATGTTAGGTTACGAATTCAACCCTACGAGAAAGATGGCTGGGGCGCCTGGATTCGAACCAGGGATGGCGATACCAAAAACCGCTGCCTTACCACTTGGCCACGCCCCAACAATGTTCAGTGAAATTTTATGACCGAACGGTGCGGTCTATACGCGGTTTAAACTCAACGTGCAAGCGTTCAGGCGATGGTTTTTCATACTTTTTTTTAAAGATCACAGATTTTGAAATTTCTGCAATAAAATAGGGCCCGCAACTGCATGCGAGCCCTGCAAATATATTTGCTATCTAGTTGGCCTAAATTACTTTTTTGCCAAAGTAGATACGCCACCAAATACAAGCGTTGCAGCGATTGCTGTTTTAAGCAGGTCACCCAAAATGAATGGCTGTACGCCAAACATCCAAGATTTTTCTACGCCGATTAGGTTAGCCAACCAGCTAAAGCCTAGGGCGAACATAACGACCTCACCCACCAGCATAGCGGCGAACAAAAGCACAATGTTTTTGCCCATTCCACGATCAACTGACCAACCGACAATCGCGGTGAGAGCAATATAACCTGCAAGGAAGCCACCTGTTGGGCCGGCCATATAGGCAAGACCAGCGCCAGTTGCGAAGACTGGAAGTCCTAACGCGCCTTCCAGCAAATAAAGGGCGATCGTTGCCAAACCAAGACGAAACCCGTATGTGCCGGCAATTACAAGAATTGCTAGGGTTGTTAGGGTCATTGGAACGGGGAAGAAAGGCACTGCCACTTTAGCGGCGGCTGCAAGCACGATTGTGCCGGCCACTGCCATTAGAGCATACCCCAAAAGACGTCCCACGCCTTCAGCTGGTAAAAACTGTTCGGCCAATGATAGTTTGCGTGAAGCGGTAGTTGCAGCCATTCTCATTTCCTTTTATTGAATTGGTTATCGCCCTTTTAATCGCTCAAACGTTCAAGAGCAAGCTTGGCAGAACATGCAAACCCAATCCGTGCCGAATTACAATAAGACTTTTGATCCAGAAGTGGGCAAATCCCAAATTCTGACGCCGGGCATCAAGCGCATTGTCGCGCCAAATGGTAGTCCATATACTTTTAGGGGTACGAACAGCTACATAGTTGGTTTTGACGATGTGGTGATCATTGATCCAGGTCCAGAAGATGATCATCATTTGCAAGCGTTGCTTGACGCTGCTGTGGGCAGGAAATGTAAAGGCATATTGCTTACCCACACCCACAAAGACCATTCGGCCCTTGCGCCCAAACTGGCGGCTGAACTGCGCGCGCCCCTAATATTTGAGGGCCCACATCGCCCCTCTAGACCAATGAAAAAATTTGAGCGGGACCCGCTGAAAAATTCTAGCCATTATGGTCTAAACCCACAATATGTGGTTCGAGATGGCAGCAAGATCGATTTAGGGGAAATGGGCTTAATTGTTCATACGACCCCGGGGCACTGTGCCAACCATATTGCTGTTTCAATTGATGGTTCAAACCACATCTTCACGGGCGATCACATCATGGGCTGGTCCTCCACTCTGATCTCTGACCCTGACGGCAGCCTAGAAGACTATTTTTCCTCTATGGAAAAGGTCATCAACCTGCCCCAAACTTGCTACCTGCCTGCCCATGGTGGGCGAATCGATGATGGTCGCACCTATGCGCAGCAATTGCTTGCGCATCGCCACTCGCGCAACGAGCAAATCATCAAGGCATTACATGCCGGACCGAAATGGACATTGCAGTTATTGTCAGCCGTTTACCCAGAGATTAGCGCGAATTTGAAACCAGCAGCCTTGCTCACCCTCAATGCGCATTTACACTATCTCAAAAACAAGGGTGACATTAAATCCAGCGAATATTTTTGGGGTAAGCGCTATTCTCTACCAACCTAAACTGATGCGACAATCCGCTTCCCCATCAATGGCCAACATGGGCTAATCTACCCTCGTAGACCGAGATAGGGAAAGCTCATGGCGAATAGATCCACTCTTCCAGAAGATAGCGTGATGCAAAGCTATGCTCGACCGCAAGACTACGCTGATAGTTTTGCAGTTGATATCAGCGGCAACACTGACTTAATCAATTGCGATATTCGAGAATTAGCCACGCAATTCTGCGTAATTGAATTGGGATGGGCAAAAGCCCTGCTTTCCCTGCGCAATAAATTGGTGAGGCCGTTAAAAATGAAAACGGCGGATGACCATCCATCCGAGGCTGTTAACAAACCCACTTTAGAAAAACAAGTTGGTGATCGGATTGGCTTTTTCAAAATTTACGCGATCCGCGACAACGAGATCATTTTGGGCGAAGACGACTGGCACCAAGATTTTAGGACTTCGATTTATCGCAAACTTGGCGAAAAATCAGAAGCCATTATGAGTACAGTTTGTCAGCGACATAATTTATTTGGACATTTTTATCTCGCTACCATTTTGCCAATTCACATACTGGGGGTGCGGACGACCTTGAATGACGGTGCTACCAAACCGTTGGTTACGAATCGCTATCCTGCACCGTCTCGCTAATCACAAGGCTTGACGTAAGTTCATCCAGCCGAAGCAGGAACTCTTCGATACGCGTTGAGTTTCTGCCCAAGTCATGTTGGCCAAACCTTGATGCTGAACGGACATCAACCACCACAGCGCTGTCCGATCTGCGCACTCGAAGTGTAATATCGTCAACAAACCCCAAAAGGGTTTTTGCCTCAAAAAACTGGTAGGTTTCGCCTGCCGCGCCCTGCTCGCTTGCGACTTCTTTCCAGCCGAAATCACGCGTGGCTTGGCCAATGAGCTCATCTGCAAATTCACCCGGCAACTGGAGCTGACGCGTCGCGGCATTGGGAAAAAGCCCTTTATCTAAACTGTCTGGCGTAGATGACGGGGCGACACGATCTTCCCACAAGGGAAGGGACATGTCCGTCGCAACATCCATTGTTTGCGGAAATTTAGCGCCATAGAACATGACAACGCCCAAAAGCACCAATGCAGGAATACCCATCAAAACGGCACCACTGGCCGTCCGCCATCCCGCATCGCCATTGTACCAAATGCGGATATAGGCGACGAGACCAAGTAGCAGCGCGACCAAACTGAGGGTAATCGCGAGCATGATCACCGTAAAAAAGACAGGGCTCGATATAATGCCTAAATAGTGCAAGCCAATTGAGAGAACCACCAGTGGCAGCACCGGACGCTTTATACGGGCAGCCCAAATGGCCCAACTTGAAGTTTGAATGAAAAAACGCATATTGCCCTGACTTGCTACTCTTGAGGTGAGATTAAGGGTAAAGGCGTTGTCTTGTCCAAGGCTGGTTTAGGTTTTCACGCGAAAATTGCACACGGTCATGCAGCCTGAATTCACCATCACACCAAAATTCGATTTGGGTTGGTTCAACGGTAAAACCGCTCCAGTGTTTCGGGCGGGGTACATTTTCACCAAACTCGTTTTCATATTTTGCTACCCGGTCCATCAATTCTTGCTTTGTTTCCAGTGGACGCGACTGATCCGAAGCGTGGGCGCCAATGCGAGAACCATAGGGCCGCGATTGATAATAAGCGTCAGCGACTTCGTCAGTTACAGGCACAACATCACCGCGTATGCGCACTTGCCAGTTTAGCGATTTCCAGTAGAACCCAAGGGCCGCCTTTGGGTTAGCAGCAAGTTCACTACCCTTTTGACTTTGTTTGTTGGTGTAAAACGTAAAGCCATTTGCCGCGCGCTCTTTAAGCAAAACAATTCGTGAGTCTGGAAGACCATTTTGGTCAACCGTCGCTAAAGACATTGCATTGGCCTGAGGCTCTTCTTCAGACGCAAGTTCAAGCCATTTGTCGAACAGCAAATAGGGATCGATTTCCCCTTCAAACTTATGGTCAAACAGTTGCTTATTTAGGGTTGGAACATCAGACATGGGTGCGCTCACTCGAGTTGGTCATTGGTGCATGGCAACCAGTTGCCCCAAATCAGCAAACAGCGGCTTTCAACTCGTCGGAAAGCGCCAATTCACTTTGATGGATGTAGCTTCCAGTTGCTTTTACAAAGACATAATCGTCAATATATTTGCCTGCACTATTGGCCAATTCAGCAACAGATTCAATGATGAAATTAGCTTTTTCATCATCGAGCAAATAGCTAAAGTTCAGCCGCACCCAACCTGGACGTGCAAGCGCGTTTCCTTGTTTTATCTCATCGCGCATAACAGCCGATTGATCAGCGTCAATCGCCAGCAATTCATGACCATATGGCCCAGCACAGGCGCACCCGCCCCGCGCTTGAATGCCATACATATCCGACAGCATCCGGGTAAAGTGTTGGTGATGAATAAGTTCACCATCATTGTCCATGATTTGGAAGGAGAAGATGGGCAAGCGCTCTGCCGTTTGGTGGCCGAGTATGTTGATACGATCATGGTTTTGCCAAGCGTTGAACGCGCGTTCTTTTAACTCTTTTTGACGTTGGGCGAGCAGGTCAGCGCCAATGGCATCTTTGACCATGAAACACAGTGCGGCGCGGATGTCACCGATGACATTTGGTGTGCCCGCTTCTTCGCGAGAAGATAGTGAAGAAACATAATCATGGTTCCACGGCGATACATAGGTCACCGTGCCACCGCCGGGCCAACTGGGGCAATTGCTGGCGCTTAACTTATCTCTTACCACCAGAATGCCCGACGCTGCAGGTCCGCCAGGAAACTTATGAGTCGATAAAAACATCGCATCCAGTTCAACCTCTTCAGCCTTCACACTAATTGGCAAATATGGCGCGCCACCCGCATAGTCCCAAATCGCTAGAGCCTGATTTTGTTTCAGAACACGCGTTACGGCTGCCACATCGGTAACGATGCCGGTTACATTTGAAGCGGCAGAGAAAGAGCCGATTTTTAGCGAACACGATTGGTGATTTGCCAATTCAGCTTTCAGCACTTCTAGGTCAGGGCCGCCCTCTTCCGCTTCGGGAATGATGACCACTTGTGCGCCTGTTTCGCGCCACGGCAAGATGTTGGAATGATGCTCATACGGTCCGATAAAGACGACCGGTTTGATGCCAGAGCGTACCGCATTTTCAACGCCCAAAATCTTGACCAGTCGATTGACCGCAGCGGTTGCGCCTGCACCTGTGAACACAACAGAGTAATCCTCACTCGCCCCAATCGATTTCGCAATTTCTTCACGGGCCAATTCGCGCATTTGCGTCATATAGGCACCGCAATAGGACGAGCGGGTGTGGGAATTCGCGTAATAGGGCAACACGTTATTTGCGATAAAATCTTCGATTTGGCGCAAGGCTCTGGCGGAGGCAACATAGTCTGCATAAACCAGCTTCTTTGCACCGAACGGTCCGGGAATGCTGATCCCGTCGCCAATTAGGCCGCCACGCAGCTCACCAATAAGGTTGTCGCTCACTAATTGTGATTTAAACTGTTCGAACATTTTGCACCTCTTCGACGAAAAGCGTCTGAATTTGAATTTTCGTGATCTGATCATCGCCACGCTTAAGATTAATCAATGAGTTGGGGGTGATTTCGCACCAATTTTGCACCTCGCCATCCAGTGGCTCCGACGCCAAAAGGACATCCCCATCCAAATTGCGTTGATAAAGGGATGGCGCATATTCATCGCTCGACCATCTAACAGCCCAGATTTCGTCGCCGTTTGAAACGGCAAATGTTGCCCGAAACGGCTCCTCAATGTTCGACTTCACAGACAAATCATTTATTGTTTCGATGGTTTTTCGGATGGCCGTGGGCGCACATTCATACAATCCGTAAGTGACCAGCAGTCCAAACATCAACTCGCTATCAGTGGTGCCGTTGATCGCTTTATATGCTTCATCGCTGATCAACCGCTCAATCTGGCGTTGCAGCTTGGAAAATCCACCGATTTGGCCGTTATGCATAAACAGCCAATGGTCCATTCTAAACGGATGGCAATTCACGAAGGTGTTGGGAGCGCCAGTGGAAGCGCGAACATGGCCAAAAAATAACTTAGCTTTTAGCTGTGCGGTTAGTTCTCGAAGGTTTGGATCTGCCCATGCAGGCCCAGCGTTGCGATAAAGACCAGGACATTTGTGATCGCCATACCAACCCAGTCCGCCGCCATCGCCATGCACACCCAACTTTGCTTTGTGAGAATGCTGTGCCTGTGCGCAAAGGGAGCGCGTCCCGTCATACAAAAAATCATGTATGTAAGTAGTTTGGCCCAAATAGGCGATCCAACGACACATAAACCCTCACCACCGCGTTAAGCTAAGATACCACCTCAAAATGTAATTATTTCACCATTTTACTTGCGTATACCGCCATTTGTGTTGTCAAATGATCGAATGAATGGTGTAAAACTAGATCAACATGACAGAAATATTCTGAAAATCCTGCAAAGGGATGCTTCAATTTCTCAGCGCGAGCTGGCGGATAGAATCAATCTGTCGCAAAATGCGTGCTGGCGGCGAATAAACGCGTTGCGCGATGCGGGCCTTATCCTGAACCAATCCATGATGCTCAACCGGCGCCTGCTTGGGCTTGGCCTCGTGGTTTTTGTGATGGTTAAAACCAGACATCACTCGGCGGACTGGCTCGAAAAATTCCGCAATCATGTTTCAACACTGCCCGAAGTGGTTGATTTTTACCGGATTGGCGGCGATTACGACTATTTCCTCAAAGTCGTGACCAACGATATGGACAGTTATGATGAAGTCTATCAACGACTGATTGCAAAGGTTGAATTGGACTCGGTGACGTCCTATTTTGCCATGGAAGCGATTGAGGAACAACGTCCGCTGCCGCTCTAAACCTGTTATCGCAAGGCCTGCACTAGACAATTTGACCTTGGATCGCCATATATGTCGCAACAAGTGAATATATCCGCGCCGGTGCTGTTTTTAGTGCTGATTGCGCGTTGATCGGAGACAATTTAAAATGCGTGATCCTTATAGCGTATTGGGTGTGCCAAGGTCCGCGAGCGATAAAGACATTAAACTCGCTTACAGAAAACTCGCAAAGACCTATCATCCAGACCAAAATAAAGACGACCCAAAGGCGCAAGCCAAGTTTACCGAAGCGTCCAACGCTTACGACTTTTTGTCTGACGGCGAAAAACGAGGACAATATGATCGCGGTGAAATTGACGCCGAAGGTACACCGAAAATGGCCGGATTTGATTTTTCCGGTTTTGGTGGCGGCGGCCAACGGGGTGCAAGAAGTAGCGGCGGATTTGGCGGGCGCGCAGGCGTAAACCCAGAAGATATTCTGAAAGAATTTATGGGCGGCATGGGCGGTCGTGGCGGCGGTTCTGGCCCAATGGGTATGGGCGGAGCTGGTGGTTTTGGCGGTGCAGGACGCGCGGCCAAAGGCCAAGATGTGAAAGTTGGCCTTAAAGTCACGCTAGAGCAAATCAGCGCGCGCCAACCTGTACCCGTTCGCTTGCCAAACGGTAAAACCCTATCAGTTAACTTGCCTTGGCCACTGGAGAGTGGACAACAGGTCCGCCTAAAAGGTCAAGGCGAAGCACCAGCCATGGGCGGCAGCAAAGGTGATGTGTTGGTGAATGTGCGCATTCAACCGCACAAGCATTTCCGCAAAGATGGCGAAAACCTTCGCGTGGATGTACCCCTCACCCTTTACGAAGCAATACTTGGTGGCAAGGTGCGCGTTCCAACGCTTTCAGGTGCAGTGGAGCTGAACATTCCCGCAGGCGTCGACACAACAAAAGCCATGCGCCTGAAAGGCAAAGGCCTTTTCGGCGAAGGCGATCTCTATGTGAATTTGCGCATTCAGCTGCCCGAGCAAAGCGACCCGGATCTGGAAAGCCTGATGCGGTTTTGGCGAGATCAAAAACCTTACAATCCGCGCGGCTAAGGTCTAGCTTGAGCGGTCTGCAGACGCCCTCTTCAATCTATCATTGATTGCAAGTCCGATCCCGATTTCAGGGATCGGCGCGACGGCGATGGTTTGCACGTCGCTGGCATCAAGTTTACGCAAGTGGCCAAACAGGTTTTTCGCTGCCTCATCTAGATCGCCAACAGCCGAGAGATTGAGAACTGTTGGTCCTGACGCATTCGTTGCCCCAAACGCCAAATAGGCTTCGCCGGGCTGCGGGGTAGTCACGTTAAGGCGCACTGACGCGTTGGGCGCGTAGTGAGATTTAAGCATGCCCGGTGCTAAAATCTTAGCGTCAGATGCAAAATAAACAGTCACCCCCAACGCCGCCGTGATCATCTCGTCCGTAATACTGCCTGGGCGCAGCAAGGTGAGTTGCTCGTTAGATATGGCGAGAATCGTTGATTCAAGCCCCGTTTCACACGCCCCCCCCTCAACCACCGGCACCGCGCCATCAAATGCGTTGATGACGTGTTCAGCCGCGGTTGGGGAAAGCTTGCCTGACGGGTTCGCTGATGGGGCTGCGACTGGCTGCCCCAGTTTGCGCAACAGTTCTTTTGCCAGCGGATGCCGTGGCAATCGCACAGCAACAGTTTCAAGACCAGCGGTGACAAGATCAGAAATTTTGGCGTCATCCCGCTTAGGCAAAACCAAAGTGAGTGGGCCCGGCCAGAAAGCATCGGCTACTTTTTTCGCCAATTCGCTGAACTGAGCAATTTCTTGTGCCATCGCCAAATCAGCACAATGAACAATCAAAGGATTAAATCTTGGCCGACCCTTGGTTTCAAAGATTTTGAGCACCGCGTCATCACTCGCCGACAATCCTGCCAGACCGTAAACCGTTTCGGTAGGGATCGCGACAACGCTCTCGTTATTCAAATGTTCAACAGCTTCATTTACTGAAACTGGAATTCGGTATAGATGACGTTGCTTCATTTGCGCTGTTTGGCAATTGAAGTTCGTCGCGTCAAGGAACATAGTGATCATGGCGGAAAATTTAGAGGCATAAATGTCGACAATTTTGATAACTCAACCTCAGGGACTGGACCACGCAACGCCTGCTGGGCATCCTGAACGCGCAGACCGTTTGCGACGGCTAAACAAGGTATTTGCTTTACCCCAGTTTGCCGACATCCAAACCAAAGAAGCTGCTTGTGCCGGGCTCGACTTCGCGTTGGAAGTTCACCCCAAAGAATATGTCGAAAAGATCAAATCATTGCGCCCGGTTGAAGGCATGTCCCCTATCGATGGCGACACTTATATTTCAAAAGAATCCCTTGGCGCAGTGATGACTGGCATGGGTGCGGGTCTTGGCGCTCTGGACGACGTCTTGGCTGGCAATTTTGACAATGCATTTTGCGCCATTCGTCCACCGGGACATCACGCTGAACGCCTAGCACCAATGGGCTTTTGCCTGTTCAACACCATTGCAATTGTCGCCCGTATCGCCCAGCAAAAAGGCTTTGAGCGAGTCGCGATTGTTGACTTTGATGTTCACCACGGCAACGGCACGCAGGACATTTTTTACACCGATCCGAACGTTCTATATGCCTCAAGCCATCAGATGCCACTTTTTCCCGGCACTGGCGCGCTGAATGAAACTGGGGTGGGGAATATCTTTAACGCGCCATTGTCGGAAGACACCGACGGCAACGAGATGCGGCTGGCTTACAATGATGTACTTCTGCCCGCCATTGACAATTTCAACCCGGATATAATCCTGATTTCTGCCGGGTTTGATGCTGACAAGCGCGATCCTATGGCAGGTCTTAACTGGGGGCCCAACGATTTTGCGTGGATCACCGGCAAATTGATGGACATTGCTGGCAAGCGTTGCAACAATCGAATCATATCACTTTTAGAAGGCGGATATGATCTTGATGGGTTGGGTCAGGGTGTGGCTGCGCATTTATCGATGCTGGCACACGGTGTGAATGGCCCGGCAATCGATCATATCAATTTCAAACATGAGGAGTAGTTTGAGTGAGCGAAGATCAAAAAGCCGTTATTGAAGCACTTAGCTTTGAAGACGCACTGACCGAACTTGAACAGATCGTGGGCAAACTTGAAGGTGGCCAAGCGCCGTTGCAAGAATCCATCGACATTTACGAACGCGGCGGATTGTTAAAAGCCCATTGCGAAAGCCTGCTGCGTAAAGCCGAAGCACGCATCGAAAAAATCACACTGGACCGCGACGGCAATCCTGCTGGCACAGCACCTTTGGACAGCTAGGGATGCGCAAGAGTTTGCGTGCGAAGGTTGTCGAGGTCTGCGACGCTAAAATGGCGCAAAAGAGCGACAATGTTGGCCTTTCGTTTTATGCGTTTTTTAAAAACAAAAACGATGATCCAGAAATGCTGATGGAAGCTGCCACATGGTGGATATCGACACACAAGCTTGACCATTTCGAAAAAGCCCACAAAATCAAGTCTATGGTTTTGTCTGGCGTATAATTGATAAAAACCAGCTCATTCGCCGCATCGTCAGCGCATATTTTCTCAACTAGGTTGATTTCTATCTATGTTGGCGAAAACTAATTTTGGTAGGGAATAAAATGTCACTCTCTCGCGTTCGTATGATCCTTTGGGGTCTTGTTGTTGCTGTCGGTATCGCGGCGACTTTATTCACCGTTTATCAGCAAACCCAGCCAAAAAGATCGCAAACCGTACATTTTGGCGGCGACTTCACCCTGCAACAAGCAAGCGGTGGCGAATTTACCCAAGCTGATTTTTCCGGCAAACCAACAATGCTGTTTTTCGGCTACACATTTTGTCCTGATGTTTGCCCGACCACGCTTTTTGAAAGCACCAATTGGCGCAAAGAACTGGGCCTTACCGGCGAAGATATCCGCATTGTGTTTGTCTCAGTTGACCCTGAGCGCGACACACCCGAACAATTGGCTACCTACCTTTCTTCCTTTGGCGATGACTTAATCGGCCTGACCGGCACACCGGAGCAAGTCGATCACGTCAAAAAAACCTTCGGCATATTTGGCGAGCGGGTCGAAAGCGAAGGCGCGTCAGATTATCTGGTCAATCACACAGCCACGCTTTTCTTGCTCGACAAAACCGGCGACCTTTTCGGCACCATCGGGTTCGGCGAAGCAAAAGATAGTGCGGTCGCCAAACTGAAACGCCTCATGGCAAATAATGGCTAGTGAACCCCATCGCTTAGATGTTGCATTGGAGGCACGTGGGCTTTGCCGTTCGCGTGCTCGCGCTCGTGACGCGATTGTGCGTGGCACCGTCAAGGTGGACGGCAATGTGGTGTCCAAACCCGGCTTTCGGGTCACCGCACAAATGCACATCGAAGTGGACGACCCGGCCCAAAACTATGTCTCCCGTGCAGCTCTAAAACTCAAATCAGGTTTGGACGCATCAGGCATCAGTCCGGCTGGCAAAACATGTTTAGACCTTGGTGCATCCACTGGTGGTTTTTCCCAAATATTGCTGGAACGTGACGCCGCAAAAATCTATGCGGTTGATGTCGGACATTCGCAATTGGCGGTCGAAATCAGCAACGACATTCGAGTTGTCCAACTCGACAAAACAAACGCTGTGGATTTAGGTCCTACCCTGATTGGCGAGCCAATTGACCTCTTGGTTTGCGATATTAGTTTTGTCTCGCTGGAGAAAGTTCTTTCCCCGGCGCTTGAACTATGCGCCCCAAACGCGGACGCGATTTTTCTGTTTAAACCACAATTTGAAGTGGGTCGCGAACATGTTGGAAAAGGTGGCATTGTCCGGGACGATGCTGCGACTGAAGCGGCACTAAACCGGTTCAAATCCTTCATGTCTCAGTTAGGTTGGCAAGATCGCCTTACCCAAAAATCACCGATCACCGGCTCAGATGGCAATGTGGAATATTTGCGAGTCTTTTCAAAGTCCTAGTCGCCACACTTCAGCTTCAGATTCAACATGAACAAATCCGATTTAGTGATTCAAATGAATCACTTATTTGGATTTGCGAAACCGCTCTGAACTGACAAAATTACTGGTGACCAAAGCCGCCTTCACGACCTGTTTGGCCACGGTGTCGCAAGAAATGATCAGCCAAAACCAACGCCATCATTGCTTCACCAACAGGCACGGCTCGGATGCCCACGCAAGGGTCGTGACGACCCTTGGTGATGATGTCCGCATCCTCGTTTTTCTCGTTGACAGTTTGCCGGGAAACGAGAATTGACGAGGTTGGTTTAACAGCAAAACGCACAACAACCGGATCGCCATTTGATATGCCGCCCAAGATGCCGCCGGCGTGATTTGAAAGGAAATAGGGTTTGTCGTCCCCTGCCCGCATTTCGTCGGCGTTGGCAACGCCGGTGAGTTCTGCAGCATCAAAACCAGCGCCGATTTCGACGGCCTTAACCGCATTAATAGACATCATAGCTGAAGCCAAATCTTGATCGAGCTTGCCATAAATTGGCGCACCCAATCCGACCGGCACATTCTCAGCGACAACTTCAATCACCGCCCCAACGGATGAACCTTCCTTGCGAATGCCGTCCAGATATGTTGCCCATTCTTTGGCAGCAACAGGGTCAGCACAGAAGAACGGGTTGTTGTTCACTTCATTCCAATCGAAGCGCGAATAATCGATTTTATGTGGACCAACCTGCACGAGCGACGCCCGAATTTTAACGTCAGGCACAACAAGTTTTGCCACCGCACCAGCCGCCACACGCGCTGCAGTTTCCCGCGCCGACGAACGTCCGCCACCGCGATAGTCGCGAATGCCGTACTTTTGATGGTAGGTAAAATCTGCGTGGCCAGGACGGTATTTGTCTCTAATGTCACCATAATCTTTGGAGCGCTGATCAGTATTTTCAATCATCAGCGAAATGGACGTGCCGGTAGTTCTTTGCCCGTTCGACAGATCATCCTCAAACACACCAGAAAGAATTTTCACCTGATCCGCTTCACGTCGCTGGGTCGTGTATTTGGATTGGCCGGGCTTACGCCGATCAAGGTCCCGCTGGATGGTCTCAGCATCAATTTTCAAGCCGGACGGGCACCCATCAATAACCACACCCAAGGCCGGACCGTGGCTTTCGCCCCAGGTCGTAAATCGAAATAGGTGTCCAAAGGAATTATGTGACATTTAGCGCCTGATATTTGAGTTTTCTTATGGTGCAATGGTTTTAAGGTTCGCCGCAATTTTGGTCAAGCGTGCGTCTGTCCATACGGTTCGGCGTCAGCACATATTTAGCTAGCCAAACTGCCTGAATGTGCCATTTTCAAAGCACATCACTTTATCTTGAGGCGCGGGCCAATTGTCCAATTCTGGGCCGATTTCGTTTGCCAGAAACCCTTTAAGCGCCCGAACAACCCCACCATGGGCAACCACGACCGAGGGACGACGCAATTGTGCGCCAAAATCAGCTAGGCGCGCCAAGAGCATCTCGTAGTTTTCGCCCTTTGGCGGCAAATGGTCCCATTTTGATTTGTTTCGCGCCGCTAGTTCTTCGGGGTGCTTTTGCGCCAAATCAGAGAGTAAAACGCCCTCCAGAATACCGAAAGAGATTTCTTTCAAACGATCATCATATGTTACCGCTGGCAAGTCATCATCAAATGAAGAGCGCACCAAATCCATCGTTTCGCGCGTGCGATCAAGAGGCGAACAATACCAATCCAGAGACAACGGATCGGTGCCATTTTTAGCCAACAGGTCGCGCAAAATTTGCCCGTTTCCTTTGGCCTGTTCCCGCCCGAAGTCGTTGAGCGGAATGTCGCGCTGTCCTTGAAAACGTTGCGCGGCATTCCAATCTGTTTGACCATGACGAATAAAATAGATGAGCGGCCAGTTGTCGCCGGACATAAAGCACCAATTTTCTTGTTGGGATTAAAGCCAGGGCGGCCGCCCCCAATCTAGTCTTCTTTTTGAAGAACCGACATACCCATGACGTTATAACCAGCATCCACATAGTGGATTTCACCCGTTACACCAGACGACAGGTCAGAAAGCAGATACATACCAGCGCCGCCCACTTCGTCTGTCGAAACATTGCGACGAAGAGGCGAATTGACCTCACCATAGGAAAGCATTTTTCTGAAATCACCTATGCCGGATGCGGCAAGTGTTTTGATCGCGCCCGCAGAAATACCGTTCACCCGAATGCCTTCAGGGCCAAGATCTGCTGCGAGGTAACGAACAGATGCTTCCAGTGCGGCTTTAGCAACGCCCATCAAATTGTAGTTCGGGATGACCTTTTCCGCGCCGTAATAGGTCAGCGTAAGAATTGAGCCGCCGTCTTTCATCAATGGCCGCGCACGTTTTGCAACGGCGACCAATGAATAGGCTGAAATATTCATGGAGTGGGTGAACTGTTCGATCGTTGTGTCGATGTAACGGCCTTCAAGTGCTGCTTTGTCGGCAAACGCAATGGCATGCACGAGGAAATCAATTTTTCCCCATTTAGCTTCAATTTCGTTGAATGCTTTGTCCATCGCGTCAGCATCAGTCACGTCGCATTCGACGACCATGTCTGAGCCGACTTCTTCGGCCAATGGTTCAACCCGACGCTTGAGCGCTTCGCCTTGATAAGTAAAGGCGATTTCAGCGCCTTGGCTAGCTAGTGCTTTTGCAATACCCCAAGCGATAGAACGTTTATTTGCCACGCCCATAATCACGCCGCGCTTGCCCTGCATCAAGTTGCCGTCAGTCATATATGCACTCCGAAAGAAATAATCTTAATTTGGGTTTTGACACAGGCTGATCAAACGGGCAAGTTTTCGTATAATTGTTCCCACAAAAGATGCAGTTTTTCAACATGACCACTTCCAATACAATGCTTGCAGCCCTGACCGAAATTGTTGGTGCGCAAAACATCATCAGTGAACCGAATCAGATGGCGAGCTATGTGGAAGAGCCTCGGCGCTTGTACAACATATTGCCGTCCCTCATCGTCACGCCGACTTGCGTGGAAGATGTGCAAAAAATCATGCGTTGGGCCCATGCCAACAATGTATCGGTCGTTCCGCAAGGCGGGAATACGGGGTTGGTGGGCGGTCAAGTATCGATGGACAGCCAAGAAATCATTCTTTCGCTGAAAAAGCTGAAAGCTGTTCGCGATGTTGATCCGGCGACCAATGTGATGATTGTTGAAGCAGGCACCACCGTTTTAGAAGCGCAAGAAATCGCCGAAAATGAAAATCGTCTATTTCCCTTGTCCTTAGGGTCAGAAGGATCATGCCAAATTGGCGGCATTCTATCCACCAATGCTGGCGGCACTGCTGTGCTTGCGTATGGCAACTCACGCGACCTATGCATGGGCGTCGAGGCGGTATTGGCAGATGGCAGTCTTTACAACGGCCTTTCAAAACTACGCAAAGACAATACGGGGTATGATTTGAAAGACCTATTGGTTGGCGCAGAAGGCACGCTCGGCATCATCACAGCCGCTTCGCTTAAAATGTTCCCGCGCCCGACAACTTTTGAAACAGCATTGCTCAACATTGAAGACCCTGCCGCTGGGGTCAAAGTGCTGGAAATGGTGCGTAGAAAAAGCGGCAACAAGGTCACCTCGTTCGAAATCTTGCCAACACTGGGCATTGATTTGCAGCTCAAACATGGTTTGGCAGAACGCGACCCCAGATCAGGCAGCAGCCCTTGGCATATCCTGGTCGAATTCTCGCTGTTCGACGGTGAAGATGCTGGTGCGCTTACAGACACGTTGGAAGCTTTGTTTGAAGAAGGTCTGATTTCAGACGCGACCCTGTGCAACTCCCTAGCAGATCGCAAAATGATGTGGCTGATGCGCGAAAACTTTGCTGAATGCCAAACTCGAGAAGCAGACGGGATTAAGCACGATATTTCCGTGCCAGTGCGCGACATACCCGAATTGATTGAACGATGCGACAAGGCAGCGGAAAAAGCAGTTCCTGGCATCCGGACGTTTGCCTTTGGCCATATGGGTGACGGCAACATTCACTATGACTTTTTAGCTCCAATCGGCATGCCCAAGGGAGAGATTCGAACCCATGCCAATGCCGTTCATGAAGCTATTTATGAAATTGTTGATGACCTGAACGGATCAATTTCCGCCGAACATGGCATTGGTCAAATGAAGGCCCCATTGCTTCAGCAAAAGAAAGACCCAGTTGCCCTAAACATGATGTATGCGATCAAAAACGCGCTTGACCCGAAGGGCATTTTAAATCCCGGCAAAGTGTTGGTTAAGCGAAACTAGGGTCTAGCCCTAAAACAGATCCAGTTGGTCTTTGGGTGGAGCGCTTTTTGCCGGCTTCTTTGTCGCTGCGTTACTCGAAACCTCGTCCAAACTGATCGGCTTGATCAGTTCTTCGCCTTCGTTTCGAGCATTGTTGACGTTCTTAGACACCGGATATGTCCTCATTTTAGTGCGCTCCAACGGTTGCACGAGCGTCAGTGCCTCTTTGGCATTTACGCTTTTTGTGTCCAACCAGAGTTCTGCTTGCTCTTCATCCAAATGCACGGGCGTGCGGTGGTGAATATCTGCCAGTTTGCCTGTGGCCTCCTGCGTCAAAATAGCCATCGTGTCCACTTCTTCGCCGTTGGGCCCTTCCCATGTTGAATAAATGCCTGCGAGCGCCAACATCTCTCCGTCATTGCGGGAAATATGGAAAGGCTGTTTATCGTCACCTCTTCGCAGCCACTCGTAATATCCGCTGGCCGGTACTATGCATCGTTGGTTTTTGATCGAAGACTTAAATGACGGCTTGTCCAGAATGGTCTCTATCCGCGCGTTGATAAGAATTGAAAAATCACGTGGGTCTTTCACCCAGTGCGGCACCAACCCCCAGCGCATGAGCACAGCATCTCTGCCAGCGGGCTGATTGACGATGGTCAATACAGGTTGCGTTGGCGCAATGTTGTAGCGCGGGGGAAACGGAGTTACGCTAGACAGCGTAAAAAACTCACGCAGTTTTTTCTCGTCGTTTTGCAGTATCAGTCGTCCGCACATTTCACTTCGCCAAATCAATTTTGTTTAGGCTGAGCGAAACAAGCCTTCAGATCAAGCACTGATTGGATTAAGCTGATTTTTGAACCTGTTTCATAAACGGCATTTTCCAACCCAACGTCATCGCACAAGCGGCGAAAAGAATTGCTGCTGAGCCGACCCATTGCCCTAACGTTAATTGGCGGTCGAACGCAACATAATCCACGACAATCGCGGCGACCGGGTACACAAATGACAAAGCGCCTGTGAGCGAGGTTGGAAGCTTTTGAAACGCATCATACATGATCACGTACATGATGGTTGTGCACAGAATGCCGAGCGCCAACACGCTGGTCCATTGTACTTGTGTTTCAGGTTGAACCGCCCAATTTGTCAATGGCGCGAGCATTAGCGTGCCAACGCTAACGTGGATCATGGCCACCAATTGCGGTGGGGTGCCTTTGAGCCGTTTCACCAAAATAACGGTGATCGCATATAGAAACGCAGCCCCTAAAGACATCAATATTCCAAGTAAATAGTCAGTACCCGTATCGGCACCGGCTTGGCGCGCCTGTACAACAAAAATCATCCCTATAAAGGCTATACAAAGCCAGATGATTTTTTGAATGGTCAGTTTCTCAGAAAGAAAAATCGCCCCCAGCGCCACCAACATAAAGGGTTGCGTGTGATAGGTGACCGTTGCGATGGTAATCGAGGCTTTTGAAAAGGCAGAAAACAACAACACCCAGTTTGTGACCACTGTGACCCCGCTGATGAGGCCCAATATTACAACGCGTTTGGTAAAATACTCGCGTTTCACGAACCCCAGTGCCCAACACAGGGCGAAAAGCGTGATTGCACCGAGCAGGCAACGATAAAACACTACATTGAAAATCGGCAGTTCAGAGACCACCACGAAATAGCCGATGGTGCCGGATATCAGCATCGCCGCGACCATTTCAATTATGCCTATTGTAGAGCTTTTCATTTTTTAGTTCCTTTGTTGCCTGCACTTTAGGTCGGAACAGCAAGCTTGAAAATAGAAAATAAAAGGCCTAAAGTCGAATTTATCATTCAAAATTAGACAGAAACTCGGTTATACCTAAATGGATAATGTTGATCGTCAAATCGTCAAAATATTGCATTTGGACGCCAAAACGCCCTTAAAACTGCTGGCACAGGCCGTCGGCCTATCGTCGCCAAGCACATCGGAACGGCTTAAACGTCTTGAGGAACGCGGCGTTATCGGCGGATACACGTTACGTGTGGACCATGGGCAGCTGGGTTATCCGTTGCGTGCAGTTGTTCGTATCAACCCCATGCCGGGAAAGCTGAATCTGGTACAACAAATGATTGTGGATACCGCCGAAATTGTTGAATGTGACAAAGTAACGGGCGATGACTGTTTTGTTTGCAAACTCTATTTGAAGTCGATTGAACAGCTCGACTTGATCCTTGATCGGATTTCAGAACATGCGCGTACCAACACATCAATTGTTAAAGCATCACCTGTGAAACGTCGATTACCTCCCCTATGAACGCAGATACAAACAAATCCGTACAAGTCGTCAGCTGCGCTTTGTTTGATGGGCCAAAGGTTTTGTTGATCCAGCGCGGCAAGCATCCCTATAAAGGGCTTTGGAGTCTTCCGGGCGGTCGGGTCGAATTGGGCGAAACATTTATCGCTGCTGTTAAAAGGGAACTGCTTGAGGAAACGGGGCTACTTGTCCCTGCCCCCAAATTCGTCCACTCCATCAGTTTTGATACCCCACGTCACGACCTTCATGTTTTTGCGGCCCATGCAGACATCAACAACGCCCAGGCAATGGATGACGCAATCGACGCGCGGGTGATCAACATTAATGATGTGTCGAATTGGCCAACAACGCCGGACTTGGAGGCTTCAATTCAAGCTGCCATTGCGGTGCTCGGTCAGGGTTAGGGCCGTACAACCTCACATAAGCGTTACGAAACTTGAGTTGTTTTCTTTTGCACCAAGGTTATTCTGAGCCAACATGAGGAGGATGGAATGGTCTTAAAGTTTGCAAAAATACTGGCGGTCATCGCGATGGGTGCTGGTGGTTTTTCCACAAGCCCAATTTTGGCAGAAACAATTCCACTTTGGGAAGCCCAAGAAACGCCACGTCGTTGGGAACTTGAAGGATGGAAAACCGATTTCACCCGCGCCACCATACCCTATTGGGACGTCACAGACGTTATTGGCCGGGACAATATCCCCTCAATTGACGATCCAAAGTTCGACCTCGCTTCAAATGAAGCTGTCATTCCGGGCAATGAGCCTGTGATTGGTTTTGAAATGAATGAGGTAGCTCGCGCCTATCCCTTGCGCATTATGATGTGGCACGAAATTGTAAATGACAATGTTGGTGGGGTGCCCGTTGCGGTGACCTTTTGTCCGTTGTGCAACACATCCATTGTGTTTGACCGCCGCATTGACGATGAAATTGTTGAGTTTGGCACTTCGGGCAAGCTACGCAATTCCGACCTGATCATGTATGATCGCACTTCCCAAACATGGTGGCAGCAATTTGATGGTGCTGGTTTGGCAGGTGTTCACGCTGGCGATAAACTGAAGTCCTACCCATCGCGCCTAATGAGCCTTGATCTGTTCAAAGAGACTTACCCTGAAGGCGAAATATTGCTTCCTGACAACCGCCGCAGTTCTCAACTGGGTCGCAATCCATATGCTGGTTATGATAGTTCGTTTAACCCCTTTTTGTTTAAAGGCGAAATGCCAGAAGACATTAACGGCATGGTACGTGTGGTGCTCATACAAGGAGAAAAACCGTTTGCAGTTTCGCTCCCTAAACTGAGTGAAGAAGAGAATTTAACCTTGAACGGTATTGAATTCCGTTGGAGCGCAGGTCAATCCTCAGCGCTCGACACGTCGCTCATTTCCGAGGGGCGCGACGTTGGCAATATAGAAGTGGTCAATGCGAACGGCGACCCCGTTGTGCATGAAATAACATTCGCCTTTGCTGCGCGCGCCTTTTTACCCGACCTTGAGATTGTTCAATGATTGCTTGAGATTGCCACATTCCTCTGGCAAAAGTGAGAACAGAGCAGTTTGGATTTAGATTTGTTTTTTTCGCGTCTCAAAATTGTGGTATTGGCCAGCTTGGTTGTCTTGTTCTCAACGCCAAACGTTTTGGCCATTGACCCGCCATATCAAGAAGATATGGAGCGCTTTGCATCTATCATGGGCGCTCTTTATCATTTGGATGATCTGTGCGTTCAATCAGGCAATGACTGGCGTGCGGAAATGGATGAGTTGATGACGCTTGAGGAAGTCGACGAAGACCGTCGTGCGCGCCTCACTGGCGCTTTTAATGACGGTTATAATGATTTTAGCCGCTTTCACGTTCAATGCACCCAAAACGCCCGCCTGGCCATGGAACGCTTTGTGGATGAAGGCGCAAATATAGCCAAAAATATCCACACAAGATTTGCTGAATAGCATTTTAGCTCGCGCGTTAACCTTTTGATCATTTGTTTGGTTACCTTCCCAAAATCACATGCTACATCTCCTTTGTCAGGAGTTTTGCATCGATGATTCAATTTGAAAAAAGTCAGGCGCTTTTTGAGCGCGAGGACGAGGCGCGTAAACGCGCCCTGGAATATTTAGCCGAAGCTTGGCGCAATGCCGAAGACGAAGAGGTCGACACCGAGGCGCTCGCTCATGCAGCGCTTTTTGCTGGCCTTGCCACCCTAGTGGAACAGTATGGCGAAACGGCAATCTCTGAATTGATGAAACGCATTCCAGACAAAGTCTTACAGGGCGAATATACGGTCGATAAAACCTTACAATAGTTCTCTAAAATCTGCACAAACTGTGCAACTATCAACCAGAATCGTCGGGGAGAATCTGCGTTGAATATTCTTAGCAATTCCAAGTTCAGTTTGGCTGCGCCAATTGTCTTCGCATTTGCCTTTGCGATGATTTTTGCGGCGCCCCAAAATGCGTTTTCCTATTCAACTTCCCCCACCCCGGTTGAAGATGTTGAGCAACACGATGGCGAAACTTTCGATCAAAATGAGCGTATTGTTTTGCCCAACGCGCCGGGAAAAGAATCGCGGCAGCCCTTTCAGAATCATGAAATAAAGCGCGATTTAGCAGAGCTGCCTGACAATGTTGCACAAACACGCGCAGCGCTGATGGCCGTTGCAAAGTCTGGCGATGTCGAACAGTTACGAACATTGATCATGCGGCAAACAAATGCGCCCGTTTTGACCTTTGGCGACACAGCCGAGCCGATTGAATTTTTGCGCTCATCGTCCAATGACGGCGAGGGTCGCGAATTGTTGGCTATTATGATCGAACTGCTCGAGGCACCCTATTCGATTGTCCCTGCGCAAGGTGGAGAGCCGGAGATTTTTGTTTGGCCAGCTTACGCCACAAACGATTTGAAAAATCTCACGCCATCCGAATTGGTCGAGGTTTACAAAATTGTCAGCCATCTCGACCTCGAAGAAATGCAATTGTTCGGCGGCTGGTACTTTTACCGCGTTGGCATAGATGCAAATGGCGAATGGCGATATTTTGTGGCTGGCGACTAGAGCCTAGTCCCTAATTAGTTCGCAAGCGATTCTGAAAAGAGCATGGGTTCGCCTTTATTTGGCGTGACCAACTCACCTTCCCACATCACCTTGTTGCCGCGAATGATGGTGCCAACTGGCCAACCTTGCACTTCTTCGCCGTCATAAGGCGTCCAGCCCGGCTTGGAAGCAATCCAATCGTTTGAGATCGTCACTTTCCGTTTCAAGTCGACAATCGTCAAATCAGCATCATAACCAACACCAATGCGCCCCTTGCCAGCGATTTGGAACAAGCGATTTGGGCCATGACTTGTCATGTCGACAAAACGCTCAAGGGTCATTTTGCCTTTGTTGACGTGATCAAGCATCACAGGAACCAATGTCTGCACCCCAGTCATGCCGGAGGGAGAATTTGGATAAGGCTGGTCTTTTTCTTCTTTTGTATGCGGCGCGTGGTCAGACCCCAAAATGTCCGCAATACCAGCGTCAACGCCCTGCCAAATTCCCGCGCGATGATGCGCGTCGCGCACTGGCGGATTCATCTGAACGTAGGTGCCTAGCTTATCGTATGCGGTCTCATCAAGTGTGAGATGATGCGGTGTTACTTCAACGCTCGCGAGATCTTTATGCTCAGCCAATAGCGCCATTTCGTCTGCGGTGGAGATGTGTAAAACGTGAATGCGTTTACCTGTCTTTTTGGACAGAGCCAAAAGGCGCGTTGTGCATTTCACTGCGGCTTCAACATCGCGCCAAACCGGATGGCTTTTAGGGTCGCCATCAACACGCAAATGTTTGCGTGATTCTAGCCGAGGTTCATCTTCAGAGTGGAATGCCGCACGTCTAGAAATTGCACGCAGAATTTTTTCGACACCATCATCATCTTCAACCAGCAACGAACCCGTTGAAGAGCCCATGAAGACCTTAACGCCAGCACAACCGGGAAGTTTCTCCAGCATCGGCAATTGATCCACATTGTCGTGGGTGCCGCCAATGTAAAAGGCAAAGTCGCAGTGCATGCGGTGTGTCGCGCGTGAAATTTTGTCCTCAAATGTCGCCTTGTCGATTGTCAGCGGGTTGGTGTTGGGCATTTCAAAAACACCAGTCACCCCACCCATAACAGCGGCAAGCGAGCCGGACAGAAGGTCTTCTTTGTGTTCATTACCCGGTTCACGGAAATGAACTTGCGTGTCGATAACGCCGGGCAATATATGCAAACCAGAACAGTCAACAGTTTCGCCCGCATCCCGCCCTTTTAGATCGCCAATTTCAGCAATTTTGCCCTTTATGACCCCCACATCTCCTTTGGTGACACCATTGTGATTGGCAATAGTTCCATTGAGAAAAATAGTGTCAAATTTGGCATTCATGCTGGTGCGTCCTAAAGAAGCTGATATGGAGTGATGCATCGGGTGTAGCGCGATGCTCGACTTAAGAGCAAGACAGAAGGAGCGATTGATGGGAAAAATTGTTAAACTAGATCGTTGTGTGGTCCAGATTTCCGGTCCGGACGCGCAAAAATTGTTGCATGACACCCTCACCTGCAATCTTTCGACACCTCTCGGCGATCAAGCGCGTTGGTTTGCATTGCTTGCTCCGCAAGGCAAAGTCTTGGTTGAAGGCCTAATATCCAACTTTGACGAGGGTTATCTTTTAGATGTTCCAACAAGCGAGTTGGAAAACTTTTCAAAACGGATGCGCCTTTATAAAATGCGCGCGGATCTTTCGATCACCCCACGCGAGGACCTCAGCGTTGGTTGGAGTTCAGACCCAATCGACGGCGGCGTACAGGATGCCCGTCCTGAGATGGGTTATAGAACATACGCGAACGCCTTCACAGATTGGGACGAAGATACAGCGTCCTATCACAAGGAGCGGATCACCCAATCCATTATGGAAATGGGTGCTGATTTCGCGCCAAACAGCGTCTTCCCGCACGATATCGGCATGGACCAACTTGCAGGCGTTGATTTCAAAAAGGGCTGTTATATCGGCCAAGAAGTGGTTTCGCGAATGCAACACCGTGGCACGGCGCGTAAGCGGCCCGTTTGTGTTGTCGGCGCAACGTTGGCGATTGGTGAGCCTATTTTGAATGCGGACAAATCTGTTGGCACCGTTACATCACTGTCACACGATAAGGGCATAGCTCTTGTTCGACTGGACAAGGTCGAAGAAGCTAAAGACTACACAAGCAATGGGGACGCGGTTCAACTTGCGATCCCCCATTGGGCAAGCTACGGTTTTAGCGATTCTTAATACGCACTCATTTGCTGGGAATACCTATGGCACGCCCCCCCCAAAGAGCTTGGCAACGTATGTTGTCAGGACGTCGACTTGATCTTTTAGACCCCTCACCACTCGATGTAGAACTGAGCGACATTGCCCACGGGCTTGCACGGGTTGCCCGTTGGAACGGACAGACCAATGGCGACTATGCGTTTTCCGTGGCGCAACATTCAGTGCTGGTGATGCATCTGGCAATCGCTGCAAAACCCGAACTGGACGGCAGCGGTCGGCTTTATGCATTGCTCCATGACGCGCCTGAATATGTAATGGGGGATATCATATCTCCCCTCAAAGCAGCCATGGGTGGGCAATATAAAGACCTGGAAAACCGCCTATTAGCAGCGATACATGTTCGGTTTTCGCTCAACGCTAAAGCACCAACAGCCACCACCAAATTGGTCAAAAAGGCAGACAAAGAAGCAGCCTATTTCGAAGCCGTCAGCCTAGCTGGTTTTGAGGCTGATGAGGCGCGCAAAATATTTGGTGAGCCATCTATGGCCAGTTTTGATTTGCCTGATTTTGAGCAGCTCATTCGGCCCTGGCCCATTCACGTAGCACACGAAAACTTTGTCTCTGTTTTCACCCAAATCCTGGGTCCAGTAAAATAATACATATTCAAGTGTTTCAATATGAGACGCATGTTAACCTTATGTTAAGCATTGCTTTGACCTGAGGGGTCAATGGTTGATAAATCCTTAAAGCATACTGACGCTAAGGATTTTGATATGTTTGGAACTGCTCGCAACAAGACTAACCTCCTCCCGCTCGCCATTGTGCTGGCTGCTGTTTCTGGCGTTTTTCTCGCTGAAAGTGGTGTTAAATTTTCAACGCCTGCGATTGCGTCAAACATCTTGGATGTTGCGTCGAGCGCCAAATCAACGCCTGCTGGCTCACTGGATTTAGAAAACTTGGTGAAAATTGATGGCCGCATGTTCAACGTAACTGTTGATGACAGCGTTGATCTAAATCCAATGTCATCCACAATGGTCAAGAAAATTAGCGGCGGGCGCGTTTTTAACGTCAATATCGCAACAACATCTACCGGGACATACTCGACGGATTCGATGCAATCCAAACATGTTCTATACCCGGGCATGACGGTTGAACGTGTTCACCCAGTTTTGTTTGCAGACAACGGACTTGTCTATTTGACAAAGAAACAGGCAAGAAACCTATCAACGTTCTTCAAAGACCTTGATGGGTTCGCCAATGACAGCGCGGCCAAAGGCTGCCAGTCATTGGGCAGCTATCTGGGTTGCAAATAATTCCAGATACTAGCTGTTTTTAAACCGATAAAAGATGTGAACGCCGATTTTCGTGAGTTTTCTCAACTTAGGTGCCCATTTCGGCCGGACATAGTTGGCGTGATAATGGGTGGCGTTGGCCACTTCCGCTAAATAGATATCGCCGTTAATGACTTTAGTGGCGATCTCTTCAGCTTGTTTCCATGCCTTCTTTTCTTTGATCCGCTCAGGAATGCCGTCACATGCAAATGAGAATTGGCAACGATTTTTCCAACTTTGGTTTTGGAAAACAACCGAGCAAATCGAATTGGGGTACGCGCGGTGCTTAACCCTGTTGCGCACAACCTGGGCAACAGCCACCTGCCCGCGATAGTTTTCGCCACGCGCTTCAAAATATATCGCCGTTGCCAGACACCAGTGCTGCTTTTGGCTCGCGATCATAGAAGCTTGCGTCAAAGGACGCGTTAAGTCTTTTGTTTTGGGTGCGTTGTCACGGGCATAGGCCAATTTCGTGGGCACGTTCGCTGGGAATGGCAAGGATGGATCGCGAGCAGTAATGGATTTTTCAATTTCCCCTATTGCCTCGATGGCTTCCAGTGCGGCCAATTTGGGCATTGGTTGGTTAGCAAAGTTCACGATTTCTTTTGCCACAGGTTTATCTGTGTTTACCTTCTGAGCAAGGGAAATGGCTGCGACAGCAAAATCGTTCGCCAATTTCAACACTTGAGCTTTTGTGCGTGTCTCTAGAACCGCAAAACGTTGTTGATTGAAACTTTGTGCAATTTCGACGGCGCTCGGATAATCAATCTCGTCAATGATCGAGGGCTGATTTATGGCCTCAAATATACTATGGGATAGCATTGCTTGCACGCCGCTGGGCGCAATAATTTCAGTCTCTAACTGAGCGGAAACAGCAACCGGATCAATTGTCGGCTCACTGCGTTTTTCAGTCGGCAGAACTGTGAGTGCAACCATAACGGTCACAGAAAAACTCATCAATACCGAAAGGCTATTACGCTTCGCGGCCCGCTTACGCCGGGCGCGCTGAAGCCGTGCGGCCACATAAATACTCATACTCAACTCAATGCTACTCTATCGACTAAACACATGCCGACCCCGCTAGTATCTCAAATCTTGGTTTATGGTGTGTAAACAAGGTGTGTGAGCATATTTAGTCGGCATCCGGGCACTGGCGCGGCTGTTTCACGGCTAAATTGTGATGGGTAGAATTCTAGCGTTCTGGTTGGGCGAGCGCCAGCCGAGCAATGGGCAGCCGGAACGGTGAGCAGCTTACATAATCAACGTCTAAACTCGCAAAATATTTAAGGCTTTCCGGGTCACCAGCATGCTCACCACAGATGCCAATTTTCAGGTCAGGATTGGCTTCTTTGCCCCGACGAATTGCGATCTCGATCAGTTCACCGACACCGTTTTTGTCAATAGTTACAAAGGGATCAGCGTCGTAAAGGCCGCGCCTTTGATAGGTGGCTAAAAATGCCGGGGCGTCATCGCGCGATATGCCAAAGGTTGTTTGAGTTAGGTCGTTTGTACCAAAGGAAAAGAAGTCCACATGTTTGGCAATTTCATGTGCCCGAAGGGCCGCGCGAGGTAGCTCTATCATCGTGCCGATGGAGAACTTGAAACTGTCCGTTTGGTTGACGCTCAAGCGCTCCATGAGTTGTAAAATTTTATTGCGCACCCAATGCACTTCGCGCGCAGAAGAGACAAATGGCACCATAATTTCCAAATTTACATTGGTGTCATTTGATTCTATCGCGGCGCGCGCACCGGCGACCAACGCTCGAATTTGCATATCAAGAATTTCGGGATGAGAAATCGCCAAACGACAGCCGCGATGGCCGAGCATTGGATTAACCTCCGCCATCCGCTCCAACCGATTGCGCAACCGTTTTGTATCAATCCCTAAAGATGAAGCCGTGTCTTCCAATTCATCCTCAGTACGCGGCAAAAACTCATGCAGTGGCGGGTCGAACAGTCTGACGGTTATTGGCAACCCGTCCATGGTGGAAAACAGGCGTGCATAATCATCTGCCTGATATTCAACCAATCCGTCCAAAGCTTGTTTGCGGTCGTGATCGTTTTGGGAAAAGATCATTCGCCTTAAAGCGACCATGCGTTCGGTGGAAAAAAACATATGTTCAGAACGGGCTAAGCCAATGCCCTCAGCACCAAACGAAAGTGCGACTTTCGCCGCTTCCTCAGTTTCAACATTGGTGCGCACAGCGATTGTGCGACTGCCATCTGCCCAATCGAGCAATGTTCGCAAATTTCCGCCAATATGGGGCTGCGTTAGCGGCAAGGCACCTGCGTAAACTTCTCCGGTACTGCCATCAATTGTTATTTCGGCACCGGCCAATATCTCGCGTTCCCCGATCTGAACTTTTTGCAGATCAACATCAATCGACAAAGACCTAACGCTGGCGACGCAGGGTTTACCCGTTACCCTAGCAATAACAGCCGCATGGCTGGTGATCCCACCACGAGCGGTGAGAATACCAGCAGCTGCTTGCATGCCTTCAATATCGGAAGGGCCGGTTTCGACGCTAACAAGAATACAATCCTTGCCTCGGGCACGATAACGAGATGCATCTTCTGAAGAAAACACAATCGCACCACTTGCAGCACCAGGCGATACGCCAAGACCGCTCGCCAAGGCCGCAACGCGCTTAGCGCCAGAAAGACGTGGGTGTAGGACCTGTGGCAATTGTGCGGGATCTATTGCTGAAACCGCTTTACGCGGGGTCCAGTCGCCGTTTGACACCCTATCGATGGCAGCTTCCAGATTTGCTGAAATACTGGCCTGCGCCGGGCGGGCAGATAAAAACAGCAATTCGCCGTTTTGTTCAGCAACCAGGCAGATCATGTGTGCGCCGGCTACCCCATCCATTCGACGACACAATTGCTTTGCAGCCATTGGGTTCTTGAACGGATGCAGCTGGGATTTGTCTGTTGTTGAAAATGGACCAAGTTCGCCGGTTGATAGGTCCCGCGTCAAAATCGCTATTGGTTTTTCTGCAACGGCGGCCTGCACCAAAACAATTTGTTCAAGCGAAAGATCCCGCCCGGTATCCATGGTCCAAACCGGTGTGCCATGTAGATAAGAATCAAATGCACGATCAATCGCTCGCCCCAATGGCTTGGCGGTATTGGCGGCATCGCTTTCTTTTTTCGGTGCTTCAATTTTGCCGCGTACCCGCGCCAGCCCAGCCATATGTGCCCGCGCGGCGGTGCGCACAACAAGTGCTGGTGGCTCCATCCCCTTCGGGACCAGTTTGAACAAAACCCCTATCCAACTGGTGTGCAATGAACTACCGGGCTTAGCGTCTTTTACCGCTTCCCAGGCTTTGCGAGTGATACAAATAGTTGGGCAAACGGACTGTCCAGATTTTGCCATTGCAAAAATCCAGGCCGCTTTACCTGCAATCAGTCGTTCCTGCTCACGCGATAAATGTGGGCGCTCGTTCGCCGGGGCGATCGCGAACATTTGTTGTGATACATTTATCAGCACAGCTAACTTGACCTAGATTGCATTCAAGATTCGGTTTAGTATGGCTTAGTGTCGCCGTAAAGTGCAACAAACATGACACCAGTTCCAAAACAAAGCATCTCACATCTATGGCAAAAAAAAGTCCTTTGGAAATACTACTTTGTGCGCCGCGCGGTTTTTGCGCCGGGGTTGATCGTGCAATTCAGATTGTTGAGCTGGCGCTCGAAAAATATGGCGCGCCCGTTTATGTGCGTCATGAAATCGTTCACAACAAATATGTGGTTGATGGATTGAAGAAAAAGGGTGCCATTTTCGTTGAGGAATTGGATGAAATTCCTGAAACGGATGCACCCGTAATTTTTTCCGCCCATGGCGTAGCAAAAAGCGTGCCCAAAGAAGCAAAACATCGCAATATGTTTTTCTTGGACGCAACCTGCCCCTTGGTTTCCAAAGTACATGTGGAAGCGCAACGTCATCATGAAACTGATTTTGAAATCATCCTTATCGGCCATGCGGGCCACCCCGAAGTTGTTGGCACCATGGGCCAACTCCCAGACGGTGCTATTAGCCTGATTGAAACGGTTGATGACGTTGCCCGCTTTGTGCCAAAGGGCGACAAAAAACTCGCCTTCGTTACCCAGACGACCCTTTCGGTTGATGACACAGCAGCGATTGTTGAAGCGCTACGCGCGCGCTTTCCTGATATTAGTGCGCCACACAAAGAAGATATTTGTTACGCCACCACCAATCGCCAAGAGGCCGTTAAAGTTGTTGCCCCTCTGGTCGACGCTGTAATTGTTGTTGGTGCGCCCAATTCCTCGAACTCCATGCGCCTTGTTGAAGTTGCTGAACGTGCCGGGTGTCCCAAGTCTTTGCTCGTCCAACGGGCAAGCGAAATCAATTGGGGCGATTTTTCGGGCATTAAGTCGTTGGGCATAACCGCTGGTGCCTCCGCGCCAGAAGAACTGGTCGATGAAATTATTGAAGCCTTCGGGGAGCGCTACGACATTTCAGTTTCTGCCAAAGTTACTGCCACAGAAAACATCGCCTTTAACGTCCCCCGCGAACTTCGGACTGCGTAATGACCAATCCCATTATTCTAAAATCTGAACGCTTGACGTTCAGCGCATGGTTGCCTGAACAAATTGATGATTTGGTTGCCCTACATAGCGATCCAAAAGTAACTGAATATATTTCAGGGCGAGTTGAAGACAAGGCTGACGCCGAGCGGCGCATGTCGGTTTGGGGGAACGACCTGAAAGAACATGGCTGGTGCAAATTTCGTATTTCCCGAAACTCGGACGGTAAATTTATTGGCCGTGCAGGATTTGGTGATCATGAGGGTGAGCCCGAAATAGGGTATGCCATAATGGCATCTGAGTGGGGCAAGGGATATGCGTTTGAAGCCGCCTCAGCGCTTCGAGACTGGATGTTTCAAACCACAGATCATCAATATTTTATTGGCTATGCTTATTCCAGTAATGCGGCCTCGACCCACATTCTGCGTAAAATTGGTATGCAGTTTACCCACACAGAAGTCGACGACTCAGGTAAAGAGCTTTCTTTCCATAAACTGACCAAAGAGCAATGGCATGGCTGAGCGCGTTACAATTTTCACAGATGGTGCCTGTTCAGGAAACCCTGGTCCCGGAGGTTGGGGGGCTTGGCTTAAATTCAATGACAAGCAAAAAGAATTATGTGGCGGCGAAGAGCTGACCACCAACAACCGTATGGAGCTGATGGCTGCTATCCAGTCCCTTAATGCGCTCAAACGTGACTGCAGTGTTGATCTTTATACAGACAGCCAATATGTCAAAGGCGGCGTGACCGGCTGGATGCATAATTGGAAACGCAATGGCTGGAAAACAGCCGCCAAAAAACCCGTCAAAAATGAAGACCTATGGCGTTTACTGGACACAGCCCTAGAGCGGCATGACGTGAGTTTTCACTGGGTCAAAGGCCATGCAGGGCACGAAGGCAATGAACGCGCCGACCAATTGGCAAACCAGGGTATGGCGCCTTTCAAGTAGGCCTAAGCCTTTGGACTAAGGATTGCCGAAAATTGACGGCACCCCCTACCTCAACTAACATCTTGGTGAATTGCTTGTTTAAATCAGCAATTCTTGTTGGGGGAAAATATTTTCATGCGCTCAAGGACTTTCAAATCCATTTTTGCAGCCCTGCTTTTATCGTCCAGCAGTTTGGCGATGGCGGCCCCTGCCTGTGTCTTGCCGGAAACAAAAATTTCAGGTGAGCGCGGCATTGAACTGGGTGATCAGTTCACCAACTATGTTAAGGGCACTATGAGTTCAAAAACTCAAAGCCTGTTTGCTGGCATGTTGATCGATAAGTATTTACGCAAGGCAGTTGCCTCCGGCAATTTATTTGACGACATTTTCTTTCGCATTGATGCTGGTTTGGTTGAAGCCAGCGATGAATATATTGATTTGCTTAAAGTCGCGGCCGCCAGCAAGGCCATTTTACAAGGCGAGTTTGGTGAAGTAGGTGGTCAAATACTTGACGAAGCCATCGGCAAAGGCAGCGAAAAATTTCTCAAAGCCATCGGCGCGACATCCAATGCCACATTGGTCGGCGCTCTACTCGCGTCCATAAAGATTGTGCAGGAAAGCTACGCCACACTTCAAAACGAAGAATGCTTATTGGGTGTTGATGTGGCGTATTACAGTTTCTTGGAAACACCCCAACTACGGTGGGACAAGTCCCGAACACTACCCGATGGCGCTGTGAAATATTTCATTGAGAATTTCCTATTCGGCGGAGGCGCAGACCCTAACAATGGTAGCCGGGCTATAAACCGCCAGCATCTGCAGTGCTTTATTGATAATTCAATGCCTGAAAGCGAGCGTATTGTTGTTTCCGAACTGGATGCAACGGCCGACGACAAAGCGTTTTTGGGATGGTTCGAACGGGTATTTTCAGTTGTTACGGATACACTCGGCAGCGCCGCCGACCGAGCATCTGGCGATAACCGCCTGAGATTACCTGTCACGGTGATGCTGCGCGATTTTAACGCGCGCCTTGATTTAGAAGAACAAGCCAAAGAAATGGCAAAACTGCGCCGGTCACAAGAGTTTCAAACCTTTGAGGCAACAATCGATGCGATGCAAAGCGCAAAGCTTGCAGAAGAATGGTTGTGTGAAAAACTAAATGAAAAACCCGACCTTCAGAAGTTCGTTGGCGATTGGGTGCCCACGGCATTTGCGGATACACCTGCATGGATGGCGGAAAATCCATTCCCGATGCCATCAGAATTGAAATTCTCTGTTCTCGGTGATGGCTCGATAAATACAAAATTTGACGATGGGGCGGGGATTTACACCTATGCCGGGTCAATTGATGCCGACGGCCTCAAAGTCCGTTTTGATGGTAAGGGGATTGATAGCGACACCAATATTTGGGAAACTATTTTTGATATTACCGCGACCAGTGACCTTAGTGCAGATGAATTGTCTGGTGAGTTTACGGGCACAATCATTCAATGTGACGATGACTTCGAAAACTGTAACCTAGTGCCCTTTAGCGGAAAATGGACAGCTAAACGAATCAATTAGCAAAGCACTTTGGCTTAGTTGACCGCGCAGATTGGCTTGCCGTCTTTTACGATAACCAATTGCTCGCCAGCATAACGAAGATCTTGAATTCGACTGAACGCCGTTTGTCCGATCCAGATTTCATTGGAACAGAAATAGGCAGATGCACAGCCATCGCTTGCTTCTCCCTCACAATCGGTTTTCCCAGACCAGCCGTGCTCGATTGTTGAGGCAGACTTCACTTCAAAATTCGCGGCATACGCGCCAGTTGAGGCGAATAAAAACGTTAAAGCGATCAGTAATTTAGTGTGCCAGTTCATTTTCAACTTGTACTCATTCTTTTCGCACATGGTGAACCTTAGTATTCACGTCACATTCGTTTAGTCAAATATGATGAATTAAGTGTTTTAATCATCACTTTGAAATCATGCGCGCTAATGTTTCTTTTGCCAACCGAGCCGCCACCATTGCGGTCATGTTGTTGATGTCACGATTGGGGTTTAACTCCACAATATCGGCACCAATAAGGTCACCTGCAAATTTATGAATAATATTTATAACTTGGCGTGAAGAAAGACCTCCGGGCTCGTGATGCGAAACGCCCGGTGCGAATGCGGGATCAAGCCCGTCCAAATCAATCGACATATAGACCGGCCCATCAAATGAAATTTGATGGTCATCAGACCAATCCTTCATTTCGATAATTTCAACGCCAAACTTTTCGGCCTGTTCTCGTTGGTGACCATTCAACGTTCGGATGCCCACCTGCAAAAGGCGTCGAATTCTTCCGGTTTCCATCAAGCGCGCAAAGGGCGACGCATGAGACAGCGGGTTATTGTCCATATTGTCATATAAGTCGGCATGGGCGTCGATGTGCAAAATGTTCAGGCCATCATAATGCATGGCATGCGCGTCGATTAGCGGAAATGAAACCGAATGATCGCCACCCAGAGACAATAGTCGCTCGCCCCGTTTGATCAACTCGTCCGCTGATGAGCGTATAATTTGTGAGGTTTGCTGGCGATCATTATTGGGGAAAACAAGATCACCCATATCGATCCATTGGGGATTATCCCCCAAATCAACACCAAGCTCAGACCACATGTTGGAGCTATCGCAATGGATTGCTTCGCGTATCCGCTGGGGTGCAATTGCTGCGCCCTGCAGATAGGTTGAGTTGTGGTCAACTGGCACACCCAGGAGTGCAACTTTTTGTTGCGACATATTCCCTCCCTATGGCCGGTTTTTCTACCCGGCCAGCTTTGAAAAATCAGCGATCAAATGCATCGTGTCACGCAGTTTGGCCAATAGATTAAGGCGATTTACGCGTATCGCATCATCGTCATCATTGACCAACACGCCTTCAAAGAACGCGTCTACAGGCTCGCGTAACGATGCTAGATCATTCATCGCGGCTGCAAATTCTTCGTTTGAAATGTTCGCCGCAACGCTTTCATTCACAACTTTTATCGCAGAAAATAGCTGTGCTTCTTGATCGAGCGCAAATGCTGAATTGTCGACTGGATCAGCAAAGGATTTGCCGTCCTTTTTCTCTTCAGCACGCAAAATGTTCACTGCCCGGCGATATCCGGCCAACAGGCTCTCCCCGGCTTCGCTTTTTAGCAATGTGGCAAGTTCGGCCGCGCGCGCTACAACACTTGGTAGTGTAAAGCCTTTGGCTAAACCACCATTGCCCAATACCGCATCCAAAACGTCGTGCGCCACACCATTATCGCGCATTTGTACAACAAGACGATCTTCAAAAAATGCCATAAGGTCGGCCATTTTGTCCTGATCCGGTGTTCCTAAAATCAGTTCAATATGATCGCCAATCAAGGTGGCTAGATCAAGATCGAGTTGATTTTCCAAGGAAATTCTGATCACGCCAAGTGCTGCGCGGCGCAATGCAAACGGGTCTTTAGAGCCTGTCGGTTTTTCGTCAATTGCCCAGAAGCCTGCAAGGATATCAAGTTTATCCGCAAGGGCGGCAGCAATAGAAACCGGTTCAATTGGCACTTCATCACTTGGCCCAGATGGCTTATAATGGTTCAATATAGCAGCGGCCACATCAGGTTTTTCACCTTGTGCCAGCGCATAATATTGACCCATAAGTCCCTGCAGCTCAGGGAATTCGAACACCATGTCGGTAACCAGATCAGCTTTGGCGAGTTTAGCGGCCCTTGCTGCATCATCAGCATGAGCGCCAACCATCGGCCCAACTTTGGCAGCAAGCCCGACCAAGCGTTCAACCCGCTCGGACTGTGTGCCAAGCTTTTCGTGGAACACCATCGCATCAAGCTTTGGCAAACGAGCTTCAAGCGGTGTATTCAAGTCGGTGTCATAGAAGAATTTGGCATCCGAGAGGCGCGCATGAATGACCCGCTCATTGCCAGCAACGATGGTTTTGCCACCATCTGTCGCGGCCAAATTGGAAATCAGCAGGAAACGATCAGCCAGTTTACCAGTTTCGCTATTGCGCAGACAGAAACATTTTTGGTGCGACCGGATTGCGGTGGTCACCACTTCTTCAGGCAGGTCCAAAAATTCTTGTTTGAATTTTCCCAGCATCACAACTGGCCATTCAACAAGCCCAGCCGCTTCTTCCAAAAGCCCTTTGTCCGCGATGACTTCAAGCCCTTGCGCGAAGGCCAAATTGTCAGCGTCTGCGCGGATGATATCCATACGGCGATCTAAATCGAGCACCACGTTGGCCTTTTCAAGTGCCGCAGCATAATCCTCAAACCGGCGCACTGAAATTGGCTCTGGAGCCAAAAACCGATGCCCATAAGTAACATTGCTAGACTTCACGCCATCCACTTCAAAATTGATCGTCTGGGTATCTTCGCCGTCCACCGCAAATGTCGCTGTGATCGCGCGCAAAGGGCGGATCCAGTTGAGTTTTCCGCTTCCCCATCGCATGGATTTTGGCCAAGGAAATTTCTCGATCATCTTTGGAATGATTTCAGCGATTACATCAGTGGCTTGCTCACCCGGTTTTTCAGTGACAGCAACGTAGAAATCGCCTTTTTTGGGATCTGTCTGAATTTGCGCTTCATCGACGGAAGAAAGGCCCGCCGCGCGCAAAAACCCTTCGAGAGCTTTCGCTGGCGCATCGGTGCGTGGTCCCTTGCGCTCAACTTTGGTTGGCGCAGATGCTGCGGGCAATCCCGCTACGGTGAGGGTTAGCCGACGCGGCGTTGCGTATGACATTGCCCCTTCGTAAAGCAAACCGCGTTCCACCAGCGCATCAGTTACCAGTTTTTTCAAGTTCTCTGCCGCACGACGTTGGTGACGCGCAGGGATTTCTTCTGAAAACAATTCGAGCAGGAGTTCAGGCATGTTGGCTTACTTTATTTGATGAATTTTTGTTGCAAGTTTGATAGCGGCCAATCGGCCAAATGTCTATGATTTTCGCCGCTTTGGCGTTTCTTACCAACCACCACCACCACCACCGCCACCGCCGCCGCCGGAGAACCCGCCGGACGATGAACCAGATGATGACGAGGATGCAGGCTGCGCAGCGATCATGGCCGCACTCATACCCGTCGCAGTGGACGCAATATTAGAAGCGATACGGTCAGCACGCCAGCCCCGCCCAGAATGCCATGCCGGATTGTAATTTTGCTCTTTTGGGTTCGTTGCGTTACGCGACAGTTCATTTTCGAAGTGCTCGGACCATGGTTTTTCAACCCCCAGCGCAACCGCAAATGGCAGGATTTGTTCAAACCGATTAACCGTCAAATCTGGTGCATCATGAATGTTCAGCCGCTCTTTTTCAGCGGTTTCCATATACATTTTAAAGCCCTCAATTTGGTCCATCACTTTACGCCCCTGCACTGTTGCAGAACGCATGGTCAGGCCAAATCCAACATTGATCAAAACGATAGAAATCGTGGCAATGGCGCCCGGCTGTCCATTCACAAAGGCAGCGGCATCGTCAAATAGGTTGCCGGAAAAAATATCGCCAAATTCAAACCACTCGCTAAAAGCCAGCGCTCCGGTCACCGCGTTTCCAAGAATTGAAAAAATGATAAAAATCGCAATTGCTCGCGAAGAACGCGGCATCATGCCGATGTGGGATACAGCTCCGCTGACAACAGCCGCCACAACACCAATGGCGATCGCGATGACAAACCAGACGAAATGCAGCACCTCAAAGTAAAGCATTCCAGCGACGCACCCAAATGACAAAGCCAACCCCAGCAGCACAAAGGAAGTGTTGCGGTTAAAAAATGTACGTCGGTTTTCGTCTTCAATCGTGTCAATAAAATCTGTATGTAGAGCGTGCAAACTGCTCCCGACGCTTTTATCGATCACCACGCTCCCCTTGGCGTGAAGCCAGTCGTATAGCTTGAGTTCGCCGCTCGGCAAATCGTAAGCTTCTTTGTTTGTCACCGTAATTTTCGTGTCATCACCGGATTGTCCCAACACCACCAGCCCTTTGGTGGCGAGCGACATGAGTGCAGCGGTAAAAGCTGTCCAGCCGGAACGCTTCCAGCCAAAATTATGCACAAAATGAACCAAGGCCGGAGAGAACCCTTCCGGCGGGTAAAATAGGGGAATAATCGTCCCTTTTTTGGGGTCGCGTCCTACAGAGTGCCAAGTGGAGTAGAAATATCCAAGCACGAGCAAAAAGCTGATCGCTGGCAAAATCAGTGCCCGTCGATCCGAAACATACTCGACAAAATTGTCCCAACTTGAGGGCGGCAACATCGCGCCCTTATCAAACGTGACCACAACACTCATCCCCTCGGCGGGACGAAGAATGTTGTTTGCGCGAAATATCGCCTTGCAATCACCATCTTGGGTGATGGTGGCGTCTTGGGTTTCGCTGCCAAATTTGCCGGTATAGGCCGTCGTTTGTTGAATGCGTGTGCCCTCTGGCAGACGAACCCGAGCAACAGCTTCTTGGATGGGAAATTGCCAAAAATTACCGGTCGCATTCCAGTAAAGCTCGTCATTGCTTTCAAAGTTACGAACCTGCCGCCAAGATTTATATTTCAACGTGTAAGTGTAAATGCCAGTTTCCAAATACACATCGGCGTCGCCGATATAGATGCGCTTGCCATAGGCTTCGCCCTCGGTGTGCCATTCGTCTGGCTCCCCATCGCGCAAGACTTCTAGCACTTCAAGTCCGTGGTCTATGGCATATCCGTTGTCGCCCCGGCTCCCTGTTGGCACATAACGCCATATCCCACGCCGGATATCATTACCCTCCGCGCGCACCCGAATGGTTTCCGTTACCACGACCGAACGATCTTCTTGCACTTCAATCAATGCTGAAAAAGACTGAATTACCTCAGCGCCCAGCGCCGGCGTAAGGACAAGACCAAACGCAATAAACAAAAATAGAGTGCGAATTTGCCGCATTGGATTGAACTTAAAACGATACATCAGGAACTGCGCGCTCGGCTTCATTTTCGAGTTCAAAATACTCGGCCTTAAAGAACTGGAACATGTTGGCGATGATGTTGGAAGGAAAGCTTTCAACCATCACGTTCATGTTGCGCACCGTGCCATTATAGTAACGCCGTGACAGTTGAATTTCATCTTCTGTGGATTGCAACGCGCCTTGAAATTCTAGAAACGAGCTATCTGCTTTCAAATCCGGATAAGCCTCGGCAACAGCAATCAGTTTGCCAAGCGCGCCAGACAAAAGACCTTCTAACTTGCCGCGCTCTTGTGGCGATGCGTTGCTCGCGCCTTGCACGGCTGCCCGAGCCTCAGTAACCGCCTGCAATGTTTCGCTTTCGTGGCTCATATAGCCTTTGACGGTTTCAAGCATGTTGGGGATTAAGTTGGCGCGACGCTTAAGCTGCACATCAATACCGGACCAACCTTCTTCAACCAACTGTCGGTTTTTGACCAGATTGTTGTACACCATAATGGCGTAGCCGCCTGCAGCGACAATTATTAGTAGAACTACCCAGATGATTTCCATGAACCCACGCCTTAAAAATTTGCTGTAACGAGTTTATACAAAGACTTAGCAATTGTGAACAATCAAGCAGCCAATAAAAAAGGGGCATTTTGGTGATGATCCAAATGCCCCTTTTTGTGTTTTGCTTTGCGAGAATAATCACGCTTGTTTTTGACCACCTTGAGTTTGAACTGATGCTCGCTCAAAGCCTTTGCTGCCCGGTTGGGCGGCGTGACCACGCGTCGATCAACTGATCGCTTCATGTCACATCTCCTTTTCAATGCGCACTGGCTCAGTGCAACACTTATATAGGTGACGTGTCAGTAAATTTCAAAGAATTAGGCACCGCCCGCTTCTGTTTGTAGCCAAGCTCCGCCACATGCCTTTGCCAAATCGCGCACACGCAAGATGTAACTCTGGCGCTCGGTCACTGAAATAACGCCACGTGCATCCAGTAAATTGAAGGCGTGGGATGCTTTGATGCATTGCTCGTAAGCAGGCATCGCCAATTTGTGCTGATTACCGTCAACACCAGCTTCCAGAAGGGCTTTGCACTCGTCTTCGGCATCTTTGAAATGGCGGAACAACATCTCTGTGTTCGCATGTTCAAAGTTGTAACGTGAGAATTCTTGCTCGGACTGCAAGAAAACATCCGCATAAGTGACTTTTTCATCGCCTTCACGGCCGTTGAAGTTCAATTCCATGATGCTATCAACGTCTTGCAAATAGCATGCAATCCGCTCAAGCCCGTAGGTTAGTTCGCCAGAAACCGGTGAACACTCAAAGCCAGCGACTTGTTGGAAATATGTGAATTGGCTGACTTCCATGCCGTCGCACCAGCATTCCCAACCAAGACCCCATGCGCCCAGTGTTGGGCTTTCCCAATCGTCTTCCACAAAGCGCAAATCATGCACTTTTGGATCGATGCCGATCGCATAAAGAGATTGCAGATAAAGTTCCTGCAAATTCTCAGGCGATGGCTTCAGGATGACTTGATATTGGTAGAAATGCTGCAAACGGTTTGGGTTTTCACCGTAACGCCCGTCAGTTGGGCGGCGCGAAGGCTGCACATAAGCAGCGCGCCAAGGTTTTGGGCCAAGGGCGCGCAATGTGGTCGCAGGGTGAAAAGTACCCGCGCCCATTTCCATGTCATATGGCTGCAAAATGACGCAGCCTTGATCAGCCCAGAAATTTTGCAGGGTTAGAATGAGACCCTGAAATGAGTTTTTGGGGTCCATATGCGAAAGGATTTTGGTGTCGCTCATGTTTCGCAACCTTTTGTCGGGCAACTTATTGGCGTGAATTATCAAGGCGCGAACCTAATGCGACGCAAAAGAATTATCAAGCGTCGTTCTTTATCAACTGCCGCTATTCATCAAGTATCTTGATCTTTATCTTTTTTATCGCCACCGGGCCGAAAAATACCGTCCTTGGGATCACGCTTCAAATCGACAATCTCCGCACGATCCCGATCTGCACGGTCACGTTTGAGTTTTTCCTTATCTGCATCAGAAAAATAGTCATTAATGTTGCGCTTAATTGAGCGCACGCCATAAATGATCAAAGCAATGATCACGACAAAAATGATAATGCGTAGCCACATTGGCGCGCCCTCCCCGCAAATCTAAAGCCCGAAACGGCTCCATAGCGATTTTGCTTCAACACTGGCGATCAAATCGTCCGTCAATCCGCCTTCCGAAACCCCAATTTGCGCAAAAGGCAAACGCGGCATACCGAACATTGATTTTTTCGGCGTGATCTTTTCCAGCTTTACTTTCTTGCCGAACTTTTCGCGCAAGACCTGGTGCATATCACCTAGACGATCAACCAGCCCCAGTTCAATCCCGGTTTTAGCTGTCCAAAATTCGCCAGTGAACAGTTCGTGGTTTTCTGTGTCCAACTTGTCGCCACGACGAGACATCACATAGTCGGTAAATATCTCATGGATATCCAGCTGCAACTTCTTCAAGCGATCAACGTCGGACTTCTTTTCAGGCAAGAATGGATCGAGCGTAGATTTGTTTTTACCCGCTGTGTACATCCGCCGTTTTACGCCGAGTTTTTCAATAGCATCTTCGAACCCAAACCCTGCGGATATAACCCCGATTGAACCTACAATGGAAGATGGATCAGCAATGATCTCATCGCCAGCGGTTGCGATAAAGTAACCGCCAGATGCAGCCACGTCTTCAATAAAAACCAATACTTTTTTTTGTTTTTCGTCAGCAAGGTCGCGGATATATTTCGCCACCAAACGCGATTGAACTGGCGATCCGCCCGGTGAATTGATGATAATTGCAACGGCTGGCGCGCGCTTTATGCTAAAAGCTTTTTTAAGCAATGGCCCGGCCATTTGAATGTTAATCCGCCCCTGACGCGAAGACGCTTCGATGACACCAGACAAGCGGACAACTGGAATAACAGTATTGTCGCGACCGAGCAGTCTGGCATGCCAAGGTGCGGGCGCTGCTGAATTGTGAATGTCGTCGGTCATAGATTTATCGTCCTTTGGGTAACTCTTCTTGGCAGACATGTAGTTATATTTTGCCACACTACCAGTGCAAACAGTCTTTTCCTTGCAATATTCTTTCAACGTCAGGCGAAAATTCACGCCCCGTTTCACCATGCAAATGCAGCGGGCTCATCAACGTGGTTGGCGCTCGTGATCCTTTGCGGCCACGTAACAACACGCGGCTGGCAGGTTGCCCGGGCCGGGAAACGATGGGCAATATTGAAATATCTCCGAGCCGCCGGTCATAAGCCCGAAGCAGGTCATTGATCGCTTCGGCTCTATGGATGAAGATGATTTGCGCCGCCGCAGATGACGCACTAACAGCGGTTTTTACCCATCGCTCCAAACAGTCTTTATCATGCGCGTGCGCTTGGGCACCATATTGATCGCGTGGCAATGAAACCGATTTGTCGTCAAAATACGGCGGGTTGGCGATCACGCAGTCAAAATGATCGGGTTTTAGCCCAGCGGCTTCTCGGTGAGGGCCTGATCCCATTATATCCACCTGTGAAACCGTAACCCGGTTGGCCAGCGCATTATTTTGCGCATTTAACTTACAAAGGTCGATGGCCGCACTGGAAAGTTCAGCGAGATGCGCGTTCAAATTTTGATTGTGAACAAGCGCTGTGAAAGAAGCGACCCCAACGCCAGCGCCCAGTTCAAGCAGATCACGGCAGTCTTTATCCAACGAAGCGCCCAACAACACGCTATCGACGCCCGCGCGAAAACCTTTTTTCGGCTGCGAGATTTGCAAAACACCGCCCAAAAATGCGTCTAATGTGACACATTGTTGTTTTACTTTCACATCTGGCTGGTCTACGGACATGAATATGACATTGCAAATGGCCTGTTCAGGTTGACGTTATGCCTTTGGTTATAGCATAGCCTTAGCGCGAGAGACCAAGACCAACAAGATCATTTGCAGATTGCGAAGGCGGCATGTTGCCTCCATCAACGACTTGAGATCAATTGACGCTCCTCGAATGGGCGTTAGGGCGAGCATTAATGACGACAATTGAAGCAACAGCGGAACAAGTGAACACTCAACCAGTTGTTGAGCAGTTGATTGCGCACACTTCAAGCGAAATGGAAGCTGTCAACGAGCTGCTTCTTTCGCGTATCACGTCCCATGTTGAAATGGTCCCAGAGATCGCCAATTATTTGATTTCGGCTGGTGGCAAACGCTTGCGCCCCATGCTCACCATCGCTGCGGCGATGATGTTTGAACCCAAAAACAGTCAACATATTAGCTACGCGGCTGCCGTTGAATTCATGCATACAGCCACGCTGTTGCACGATGATGTGGTGGATGAAAGCGACAAGCGTCGCGGTCGTTTTGCCCCCCGCAAGATTTGGGGAAATGCCGCGAGCGTTCTCGTTGGGGACTTTTTGCTTGGCCAGGCCTTTATGATGATGGTTGAAGCTGGCGATTTGGGGGCACTTCATGTGCTGTCTCGGTCAGCAGCAATTATTGCAGAAGGCGAAGTTTTTCAACTTTCAAAGGCCAACGACTTAAACACAAATGTCGACGAGTATTTTGAAGTTATAAAAGCCAAAACAGCAGCGCTTTTTGAAGCCGCAACTGAAGTTGGCGCAATGGCTGGCGGTGCTAACGATGCGCAACGTGAAGCGCTTAAAGCTTATGGCGCTGAACTTGGTATCGCGTTTCAATTGGTCGATGATGCTTTGGATTATGGCGGATTGTCTGGCACAATCGGCAAAAATATCGGCGATGATTTGCGTGAAGGCAAAATGACCCTACCCATTTTGCACGCCCTAAAACATGCGCCTGAGCAAGATGCTCAATTTATCCGCGAGCACCTTGGAAAAGTCGATGCCGATGAAGCGATTGTTTCGCGCGTTGCACAAATTTTGCAAACATGCGGTGCGCTTAAAGCAACGATTGATCGCGCACTTGACCACGCTGCCCGAGCGAAATCAGCTCTTGAACCGCTCGCAGGCCTTAATGGTGCAGACATTCTTATAGAAATTGCAGACTATTGTGTTGAACGGGCCAGCTAAGCGCTTAGGATTAGCTCTTCGTCCAGCACCACATGACGCCAATTGCCATTTTTAAATCGGCGCAAAACTCGCAGCGCGCGGGTATCTACCTGCACTTGTTCTTCCAGCTGTTCTAAATAATTGACATAGCCTTCGATGCTTTTGTTTTCGCCATCCGCGTTAATGCAAGCCATTGACCGGTCAGAAAACTCAGCGTCAACGATTTCGCATTTCAGCAAGAGATTTACATTTGTATGGCGCGGATCGGTTGAAACACGTTTGAATATCGCCTCAACCGCAATTCTTGGCCCTTCAAGCACCTGCAAAAAGCAGTCGTCATGATAGACCAACATGCCGCCCACATTGACGCTAGAATTGTTCTTGCGCGCAATTTGCAACAGATCTCTCATATTATCTTGATCTAGCTCTTTAACGGCCAAACTGGCGTAAATGATCTGAAATGATTGCAACATATTATCTGTTGTAAGCATTGCGCATCTCCTGTGCTGAATTTCACCTGGAGAGGATAAAGATAGATATTTGAAATTTATGAAAAAAAATGAAGTTAGAACCGGCGATTAAGTTAATTAGCTGTTTAGATTTACCTCTAGATGATTGGCGTTTGAGCAATCCAATAATGGGGGAATTGGGCGCGCAATTGCTGGGCCGCCATCAACGCTTGGCGTTCCGCGCCAAATACACCAAACACAGTCGCCCCGGACCCCGACATACGCGAAATGATGCAGCCCGAAAGTTTTGCCATTTCACGGGTGAGCTGCCCGATCTTAGGCTCCACACTGGTTGCAGGGATTTCAAGGTCATTTCTGGTGTCCTGCAACCATAACCCAAGTGCTGCACTATGCGACATTTCACTTGGCAAGTTTGGCAACGGCGCGTTGTTTTTAGACTTTAGCGCCCGAAATATTTTGGCCGTCGGCACGCCAATGCCGGGATTTGCCAGGACAAGCTGTAATTTGGGGAAAGGTTCTAGGATTTGAACTTTTTCGCCAACACCGCGCACCAAACAAGAGCGCGAAAACAGGCACATGGGGACATCAGCGCCAAGTTCCAGCGCCAAATCCGCCAATTGATCTGTTGCAATATTGGCCCCAGCCATCTTAGCCGCAATGCGCAAAGCCGCAGCGGCATCGGCGGACCCTCCCCCGATACCAGCGGCAACCGGCAACATTTTATTTAGGGTGATATCCACCCCGTCAGGTATTGTGTTTGGCCACGCGGCGCGAAAGCCGTCCAGCGCTTTAAGCACAATATTCGCGCGTTCGTCAGCCAGCGCTTTGGCAAACGGTCCAATCGTATGTAAGCGATCTACCTTGGCTTCTCGTATTGTTAGCTCATCGCATAATTGGGTAAAAACCGTTAGGCCTTCCAATTCGTGATAGCCATTTTCGCGTTGACCCACCACATGCAGCGACAAGTTGATTTTAGCTGGCGCAGGTTCGCTCCATACACTCATATGGATCTAGCCTGCATCTGCGACCGTGGTATCGTCTTGCAAGCCAGATTTGAGCTTTTCATTGAGTATTTCGATCAAATCTTCATCTGGGTCCATGTCCAAAGATTTCGCCCACTGAAAACCAGCTTCCCGCTTACGTCCAACGCGCCAATAAGCGTCGCCAAGGTGATCGTTTATTGTCGGGTCACTTGGGGTCAAACGTGTGGCGCGTTCAAGCGTTTCAACCGCATCTTCAAACCGCCCAAGCCGGAAGTAAGCCCAGCCCAAACTGTCAACAATGTACCCGTCATTTGGTCGCAAGCTGACCGCTTCTTCGATCATCGCGAGCGCTTCAGAAAGATTGATACCCTGATCAACCCAGCTATACCCCAAATAATTCAGCACCTGTGGTTGATCGGGATAAATCGTAAGAGCTTTTTTGAAATCACTTTCGGCTTTGTCCCATTCGCCTAAACGTTCAAATGCAATACCGCGCACATAGAAGAGGTGCCAATCCGTCGGAAGTTCGCCTTTAGTAATTTCTAGCGCTTGGGAATAGATTTGTTTTGCTTCCTCATAACGCTCGTCTGAGCGCAGCGTATCACCCAAGGCCAAAATCGCCGTGATGTTTGATTTGTCGTGATTGACGATATTAGTTAGCGTTTTGATCGCGCCATCAACTTCGCCTAGTTCGCGCAGATTTTCCGCAGTACGCACCAAAGCAGTTCCATGCAAATTCGATTTGCGTGGAATTTTTGCATAAATTCCATTGGCTTCCACATACCGCTCAGACTGTTCTAAAATGTCAGCTAAGGAGAAAGCGACAAAATCAGATTTGGGATGCATATAGGTCGCCAGCCGCATCAAGACGAGTGACACGTTGGATGCAGCCTCCCGCGACAAAGCCGAAGACAATCCGCGCAACAATTCTGCGGCGCCTTGTTGAACGTTTTCCGCCATTTTGCCGGGACGTTTGCCTGCTTTAATCGTTTCGGTCAGGTTCGCGATATTTTCATGGGAAAGGCCGCGTGAATTAAACCGCTCGATCACCGCTAGGGCTTCATCGAACCGGCCATTGTTCGCCAAAAAACGCGCATATGCGTCAACAATTGAAAACACGAACGGGTCGACTTTGTGTGCTTGAGCGTAAAGCAACTCAGCATTTTTCTTGTCGCCACCAACATCAGCCATCAATGCCCGTTGAAAAACCAGAAAGCCCTGAAAACCTTGTTGGGTGATATCCTCAACAGTATCAATCCCCTTTTTGGGATTACCGTCGCCAATTTGAGACCAGCCTAGAACCACATTTGATGTGATCCCGAATAAAGTGTCCTTCGACATATCAGATAGAGCGTTTTGAACCGAACGATAACGTCTTTCTTTTAGGGCGACGACGCCCAAAACAAGCCGAGCAATTTCATTATTTGGTTCAAGTTCTATGAGCCGACGGGCAATATCTTCAGCCTCTTCAACCCGACCAGACGCCAACAATGACATAAAGGCGCGGTCCAGCAAAACGATATTGTCCCAGTCTGCGCTTAACGCATCGACAAAATAGCTTGCGGCTTTGTCGGCCCGATGATCAAGAAAAGCACTACGCCCGGCCAAAAAACTTCCGGATGGAGATGGGTAATAAAGATGGAATTGATCCGCGTTGGAAACGTCTTGCGCGTTCGCGCTTTGAACGACACCGCCCAAGGCCATGGATGCGCTAAGAATTGCGGAAATCAATGTGGTTTTTATGCTCACGTATAAATGCTTTCTGTCGCGATTGAATCGGCTAGATATCTATCGGGCCTGAGATTGGCCATTTTATGGCACATGTGCAACCGTTTAACGCCAAATGTTTGTTCACAACCAAGCAACTTTTTCTCGATTGCCGCTGACAGGGGCGCTGCACCCATGATAAGACACCAATATGCATTCAAGTGGTGATGAAATTTTGCAAATGCGTGCTGCTCTTGAGTGGTACAGCGCAATGGGCGTTGACATCGCCCTTGTCGACGAACCTATTGATCGGTTTGCAGCGGCGGCTCAACCCGTAAAAGCGCCAACAAAAGCAACTCATCCCGCAAACTCTGCCAGCACCAATGCGTCTCGTCCGCCGGCTGAACAAAGTCGTTTGCAGCCCGAAACACACAATGTTGATGAAGCCAAAAAAATTGCAAACGCTGCACAAAACCTAGATGCGTTGCGCGCTGCAATGGAGCAATTTGACGGCTGCCCCCTAAAACACCGCGCCACAAATCTAGTATTTGCGGACGGTAACCCAGACGCCCAAATCATGTTGATTGGTGAAGCACCGGGGCGCGAAGAAGATATGCAAGGCACTCCGTTTGTGGGGAGTTCAGGAGAGTTGCTCGACCGTATTCTGGCCTCTATCGGCTTGGACCGAGAACAGGTTTTTATTGCCAACGCCTTGCCTTGGCGTCCGCCGGGCAATCGCAACCCAACGCCTGCTGAAACCGCTGTTTGCTTGCCGTTTTTGATCCGCCAGATTGAACTGGTTGCCCCCAAAGTGATCATTACATTGGGTGGCGCTGCATCAAAGACACTATTTGAAACAGACATGGGCATTTTGAGGCTCAGGGGCAAATGGCGTGAATTAAACGTTGGCGCGCATTCCTGCGTCGCAATGGCCACTTTGCACCCTGCCTATTTGCTGAAACAGCCGGCCCAAAAAGCCTTGGTTTGGCGTGATGTTTTAAGCCTTAAATCCAAGTTGGCTGAACTAAACTAGGTATTTTATGGTTGTTCTGTCGCATTGATTGTTCTGCCCCATTTGCGCTAGATCATTGTGACATCTCGAAAGAATGCCAATGGTCTGCTCGACGCTCATAAGGACAAGCTCATGTTCAAATCCAAAATCGATGAATCACAAGAAATGGTGAAGCTCAACTTCGCTATTCTGGCCGTTTCGGACACGCGAACACTAGAAACCGACGATTCGGGTGCGCTTTTGAAACAGATGATAAAAGATAGCGGACACCTTGTGCTCGACAGAGACATCGTCACAGACGATGAGCATTTGATCCGTCGGCGCGTGCAGTCATGGGTCGACAATGAAGAAATTGATGTGGTGATCACAACTGGTGGCACCGGCTTTTCACAACGTGATGTCACCCCCGAAGCAATTACCCCGCTATTTGATAAAGTTATGGACGGTTTTTCGGTTCTGTTTCATCAATATTCCGCTGCCCAAATCGGCACCTCGACCATTCAAAGCCGCGCAACTGGCGGACTTGCTGGCTCGACGCTGATCTTTTGCCTTCCCGGCTCTCGAGGCGCTTGTCGCGATGGCTGGCAGGGGGTGATAAATTTCCAATTGGATTCGCGGCATAAGCCATGCAATTTCTTGGAAGTTTTGCCCAAATATTCTAGTCGATAAGCTACCTGAGATAGCAATAAACCTCAGATTTCCAGCGTGAACAAGCGCGCATGTAAACCCATGCAAAATTGCTGATTGACAATTTGTTCTCATTTTGTTCTATTTGACAAGAACGATTTGTTAACTTTTGTCGCGAGGTTTCTTGTGCCCATTCACGCTAGTTTGCCGCCCCCACCGGACAGTTTTGCCCGCATCGCCAAAAGTGCTGATCGCGATATATTAGCCAACAATATGGTATCGCCAGATCGCAATCGCGGACGCGGCGCACAAAGCAACATCTCTGGCCGCTTTGAGCCGTTTGAACGCGAGAGTTTTGACGATGGATGGCAGTCTTTAGAAAGCTTACCGGCCTTCAAAACCAATGTGCGCGACGAACGCGCGAAAACAATCATCACTAAGAATGAATCGCCTGATCTGAATTTTGATCGCTCAATTAACCCCTATCGGGGATGTGAGCATGGTTGTTCTTATTGTTTTGCACGCCAAACCCATGCCTATTTGGGGCATTCGGCGGGCATCGATTTTGAACGGGAGCTTTATGCGAAGGTCAACGCGGCAGAGCGGTTGCGCGAAGAGTTAAGCCGCAAAAAATATGCACCTAAAGCAATTGCCATCGGCACCAACACCGACCCCTATCAACCCATTGAACGGGAACGCAAATTGATGCGGGAAATTTTGACGGTGCTGCTTGAGTTCAAACATCCAGTAACCATCGTCACCAAATCCGCATTGATCGTGCGCGACTTGGATTTGCTCACAGAACTGGCCAAGCTTAAATTGGTGCATGTGGCCATTTCAGTGACCACATTGGACCGCAAATTGTCGCGTGAATTGGAGCCGCGCGCTTCCACGCCGTCCAAGCGGCTTGAAGCGGTGGAGCTTTTAAGCCAGTCAGGTATTCCCACCCAAGTCATCGCCGCGCCAATGATCCCAGCGATCAACGATAGTGAATTGGAAAAAATTATTGATGCGGCAGCGGCGCAAGGCGCTGTTTCGGCTGGCATGATCATGCTTCGCTTGCCCGGCGAAGTGCGTAATATTTTCCGCGAATGGTTGCTGCGTTATTATCCTGATAAGTTACGTCATGTGCTCAATTTGGTGCGTAGTGTGCGCGGTGGAAAGGATAATGATCCAAATTATGGATCACGCATGACCGGTGTTGGACCCTATGCCTATCAAATGCAACGTCGGTTTGAGTTGGCGCTTAATCGAAATGGGCTGAAAAAACGCCTTCCTCATCTGCGTACAGATCTGTTCACCCAACCTGAGCAGCAAGATGATCAACTGAGCTTGTTCTAGTTGCTAAAACCGTGTTTTGTGACAATTTGGCGTTTCGCTTTTCGCTCAAATTGGCCTAATTTGATGCCGGTTGCCGTTAGGGTGTTGGGTTTGGATTGAGGCGCATTTTATGTTGGGCATGTCCCGTCGTGAATTCTTGTTGGGGTCAGCGGCCACGCTGGCGGCGTCTGCTGCAAGCTATGGCTGGGCACAAAGTGCTATGGCTGCCGATTTGCAGTTGCCACTCAATTATTTAAGCCATGAAATCATGCCCGGCAAAATTACCGAGCGGATGATGGGCTTTGGATCAGACGGCCCCGCGCCCGTGATCCGCTTGAAGCAAGGCGAGACAAAATCTGTCGAGGTCACCAACAATTTGCATGAAGCAAGTGTTGTTCATTGGCACGGATTTCGGCATGAGAACGCCATGGACGGCGTGCCTTACCTCACCCAAAATCCAATCGAGTTGGGCGAAACATTTCGTTATCAAATCCGCTCACCAGACGCGGGTACATTTTGGTATCACCCGCACTGCAACACGCTGGACCAGATGGCGCGTGGCATGACCGGCATGTTGATTGTTGACGAGCCAGAAGATCCCGGATTTAATCAAGACCTACCGTTGAATATCCGGGATTTCCGGTTAGGGAATGACGGACAATTTGCAGCCTTATTTAAGCCACGCAACGCAGCGCGAGGTGGCACACTGGGCACGGTTTCCACCGTCAATTGGCAAGTTCAACCCACCTATGACTTGCCTGCGGGAAGTCTTTTGCGATTGCGCCTCGCGGTTACAGATGTCACCCGAATTGGCAGATATCATGTGTCCGGCGCAGAAGCGAAGGTCATCGCGTTGGATTCCCATCCGGTGCCGCAACCATTGCCTGCCAAAGACATTCTGCTCAGCCCCGGCCAACGCGCTGACATCGCCCTTCGGATGCCAGACCATGAAGGCGAAACGGCAGAACTGGTCTTGAATACACTCGCTGGCTCGCGTCTCATGGCAACATTTCGCGCGATGGGAGCATCACTTAACCGCAACCTAGCTGAACTCAAGCCACTGCCGCGCAATCCCGTATCGGAACCCGATTTGGCCAATGCTGAAATTTTGGATTTTCTATTTGGCTGGTCACCGGACGGTGACGAGCCGATCCAAAGCATTTGCGGATCGCTTGGTTATACATTTTGGTCGATCAACCGCACTCCTTGGCTTGGTGATACCCCCGATCCACTTGCACCTCTCGCGGTCATGAAAGTGGGTAAAAGCTACATTGTGCGGCTTAAGAACAACACGCCAAACGACCACCCCATCCATTTGCATGGCCTCGCCTTCAAATTGATCCGGTCGGACAAACGCCCGCTGCCGCCTTTATTCACCGACACGGCGCTGTTGCTTTCCGGCGAAACAATGGACGTTGCCCTCGTCGCGGACAATCCGGGCAACTGGGCATTCCATTGCCACGTCATTGAACACCAAAAAACTGGGTTAGCAGGATATTTGCGGGTTGAGGCGTAATGGGCCATAAAACCCGAAATAGGCAAATTGAAGATTTAGGCCATGACCCGATCAATATCCCAACCTAACCTTTTTCCAGATGCACCAGACTTTTCCATTGAGAAACAGTTCCGCAAAAAGGGACTAACTGTATGTGGCGTTGATGAAGCTGGACGCGGGCCATTAGCTGGTCCTGTTGTCACCGCAGCGGTGATCCTTGATCCAGACAGCATCCCCGAAGGTCTAAACGACAGTAAAAAGCTAACAGCCAAAAAACGCGATACTCTATACGATCAAATCATGGCAACCGCCCATGTGGGCATTGCCTCAGCGCCACCCGCAACAATATATGAGCAAAACATTCGGGGTGCGACGCTGTTTGCGATGGCGCAAGCGGTGAAAGCCCTTGCCCTATCGCCAGACATTGCCTTGATTGATGGCCGCGATATCCCACCCCTACTTCCATGTCGTGGGCAAGCGTTAATCAAAGGTGATAGCCGGTCGCTTTCAATCGCAGCGGCATCCATCATCGCAAAAGTCACTCGAGACCGAATGTGCGTATTGCTAGATCAGTCGCTTCCCCAATACGGGTTTGCCAAACATAAGGGCTACGGCACTGGCTTACACATGCAAGCCTTGCAGAACCATGGCGCGACAGCTCATCATCGTGCGGACTTCAAACCTATTGCAGAAATATTGGCTGCCAAAAGCTGATTCAAAACAGCGACTTAAACGCCAAACGTCACCCTTTACCTTTGGTTTACCATAAGTTTTAGCGCGCCCTTAACCCTAAGAAATTACAAATGGCGGGGTAGTAATGCGTTAGGGTAAATAGAATGTTGCGTAACAAGCATTCGTCGGCGTCTAGTAAAGCGTCGCTTCGCCAGTCAGGCGAAAAGGGTTCAGAATATCTGCCATTGGACACCATTTTGGTGGGCGACTGCATTGAGCATATGAACTCGCTTCCAGCCGGTTCGGTTGATCTGGTCTTTGCGGACCCCCCCTATTTTCTTCAGTTGGAAAAAGGTCTGACACGTCCCGACCAATCCAATGTGGACGGTGTTCACAATGAGTGGGACAAATTTTCTGACTTCGCGCATTACGATCAATTCACCCGCGATTGGATGAGCGCTGCAAAGCGGATCCTTAAGCCAAATGGCGCGATGTGGGTAATTGGTTCATATCACAATATTTTCCGCGTCGGATCGATCTTGCAGGACCTTGGGTTCTGGATGATGAACGACGTGATTTGGCGCAAATCGAACCCGATGCCCAACTTTCGGGGAACGCGATTTACCAATGCTCATGAAACACTTATTTGGGCAACACGTGACCAAAGCAGCAAGCCGACATTTAATTATGACGCGCTGAAACAGGCAAATGACGATACGCAGATGCGGTCGGATTGGCTGTTCCCGATCTGCACTGGTGGTGAACGCCTCAAAGACGAAAACGACGACAAAGTGCATCCGACACAAAAGCCAGAAAGTCTTTTATATCGGGTGCTGATGGCGACGACTAAGCCCGGCGATGTTGTGCTGGACCCGTTTTTTGGCACGGGTACCACTGGCGCGGTTGCCAAAAAGCTTGGCCGCCATTTTATTGGCTGTGAACGCGAAAATGACTATATAAATGCCGCCCTTAAGCGCATCGCGTCCATTAAGCCCCTTGAACAGATTGTGCTGGAAACAGTTAAGGGAAAACGGGCCGAAAAACGGATAGCATTTGGCTCTTTGATCGAACAGGGCATGATATTGCCCGGCGCTAAACTGTTGGATTCAAAACGAAAATTCTCCGCCACTGTGCGAGCTGATGGATCTCTTGTTTGCGACGGGCATGAAGGTTCTATCCACAAAGTTGGCGCACTGTTGCAGGGCGCGCCGTCCTGCAATGGCTGGACTTACTGGCACCTAGAACGGGGCAACAACCTTGTTTTAATTGATGATTTACGCACACAAATCCGTGCGACGATGAATAAGCTTTCGGCCTGATACGACCTCCAGAACTTTTCAGGTAACTTACCGCTGGTCTTTTGATCAGCGGTCTTTTTTTGCGCGAAACTACCCCGCTTTGTTCCGGTTTAGTCGCACTTTGTTTCACGTTCGTTTCAGAACGTTTTGTGCTATTCGCGCTCTAGTGCCGCCGCCAGAACTTTCTTGAAAATTGTCGGCAGTGCCTCACCATTCAGTCCCAGTTTTTTCGCCCACCACCCGTCATTCGACGGCGGCGTTTCTGCATTCAATTTCCACACGGAAACATTGAGCGCGAAGTGGGTGAACACGTGATCGATGGTGCCGCAGTTTTGCCATTCGCCATTTAGAGGAAACTCAACTTCTGGCTTGGCGTCGATTTTTTCGGCCTTGAACCATTCGCTGCCCGGCACTTCCGTCATGGCGGCGAGCAGTCCTTTTTCCGGACGTTGGCGAAGCCAAATTTCTTCTGCCGCGTTTTCCACCACAAAGGCGTGGCCGACGCGGAGTGGCTTTTGCTTTTTGGGTGGCATGACGGGGAAGTTGGTTGGTTCTGCCGTTAAGGTGCCGGTGCATCCGGCAGCGATTGGGCAAATCAAACAATTGGCCCGTTTGGGCGCGCAGATGGTCGCCCCTAAATCCATAAGGCTTTGGGCAAAGTCTCCAGCGCGGGCTGGAACTGACTGCTGAATGAAAGAGCGGATAAATGGTTTTGCTTCACGCACTGGCTCGGCCAATGCAGTGAACCGCGCCGCCACCCGATCAACATTGCCATCGATCACCGCGACCTGTTCGTCAAAACAAATGGCGGCAATGGCCGCGCTTGTGTAGGGGCCAATGCCCGGCAGCTTTTGCAAATCGTCCGCGTTGTTGGGAAAAATACCGCCATATTCGCCAACTACCTGATTGGCACATGCGTGCAGGTTTCTCGCCCGCGCGTAGTACCCCAACCCCGCCCACGCTTTTAAAACGTCGTCGCGTTCGGCAGTGGCCAAATCAAAAACTGTCGGCCAGCGGGTGGTAAAGTCCGCGAAATATTTGCCGACCGTGGGCACGGTTGTTTGCTGCAACATGATTTCAGAGAGCCAAACAAAATACGGATTGGGCGTGACACCCTTCGCGCGGTCCGATGGACCTACCCGCCAAGGCAGTTTACGGGCGTTTTTGTCGTACCACGCCAAAAGCGCCGCGCCATCAATGGGCGATTGGTTCACTTTGGTGCTGCTTGACGGTTTGATTTCTGGCATGATGGGTTTATGGGTGATTTGGCATGGTTGCACAAGTTACCCAAGCCCCTAAATTTGAGATTGATGATGAGCGAAAAGAAGCCAAAAACGCCCAAGCGCCTTCGCCGCACCGCCACTATTGGCGAGTTGGTTGAGCGCTCTATGGCGCCGATGGTGCAAAAGCGCGGCTTTGCCAATTCCGAATTGCTGATGCGGTGGGCCACCATTGTCGGTGCGCCATTTGATAGGGGCGTTGTGCCAGACAAATTAAACTGGCCGCGCGAAATGGCGAACAATCCCCATGTAGGCGCCGTGCTGACAGTGCGCGTAGACCCCGTCTACGCCCTCGCCTTCACCCACGAAACCGAAACGATTAAAGCCTCGATCAATCGATATTTTGGCTTTTATTTGATCGACAAAATCAAACCGTCCCGCCGCCCCTTTGTGCCAAACTTGCAAGACGAAGCAAAACCCCGTTTGCGTAAGCTAAGCGAAGGTGAAGAGCTAGACATTGCCAGCCAAGTTGAAGGCATTGAAGATGAAGGGTTGCGCGATGCGTTGACCAAGCTGGGACGTGGGTTGAAGGGGCGGGATTAGGTAGCCAGTTCACATTCAGAAGGGTCCAACACAGCCACACCGAACCGTGAACACAACGACTTCATCGACACGTCATTTTGGCGCAGGTCAGTGGTCAACATCACCGCTCCGTGATGCCTAGCCAACGCCACAAGCCTTACCTTATGCTGGAAGTTCTTGTCCATGATATCAAACCCGTTTTCTTTACAGTTCTCCAACATTGCCTTGACCATTTGCGCGTCTTTGTTCCGCTGCGCTTTCACTTCTACGTTGTCAAGAAAGGCACCATTCCATTTTTTCTCTGTGTAACCAGTGACCTCATTCTTTACTTGCGTGTTCACTACGATATTGTTGTTCTCTGAGAACTTCACCAATGCATTGATCTGAGCATTTGTTACGGATTTCTCGACAAGTTTTACGATTGTTTCTGTATCGCTGACAAATGTTTTAGGCTTCATATCGACGAGCCTCATTTATCCTAACCTTGTGCCCATCAAAAATACTCTCAAGTTTGTTCGCCGGCATAGACAAGCTGCGCTGAAGGTCGAATTTTGACACCAGGTCGCTTTGAATGGCGAGGTTAGCAATACCTATGGCATTGAAACCAAGGCGAGAATTATGATACCCAACAGTTCCTTGCCTTCGGATCGCATCCGCCACCCCGATCTGTTCAAACTCAATTGCGCTCTTTGAGAACTCTTGAATATCTGCAAGATTGAACGACACAGGAATTAGTTGATAACCACACTGCGACGCCCATTGTTCTACAAAGTTTGCATTCCCAACTTCCTGAATACGTATTGCGATAAAAAATTTGCTGAAGGGAAAGTTCGCATGCAGCCAGTTTACCAACCGAGCGGGATCGTCCGTTGAAGGAGCGTGGTCGAGGACTAGGCGATCGTGCAAGTACTCAGAAGGCAAAAGGAATTCTGCGACAACTTTATTGCAAAACTGTTCTAACGGCCGTCGTCCTACAATCGTATCGACGATACCGAGTGTTCCCAAAAACAGATGTGCAAGCTCGTGTGCCAAAGTGAATATACGCGCCCGGGGCGGTTGATTAGTGACATTCACAACTAGAAACGAGCTTTGGCCTTCACTAAAGCAATATCCTCGAAAAGCTGGGTCTGCCACACGTTCGGCAAACACGTAAATGCCCGCTTTTTCAATTTTAAACCGCAAGTCCTTGAACGCAACAAGTTCGTCTTCTATTGAAGCAAAATGTGTTAAGTTCGTTCCTAAGAATTTATGCATGGCCTTAGCAACGGATTTTGGTTTTACGTCCTTTGCATCAAACTTGGGAATTGGCTTGTTCTCTTGTCCGCTACCAAGATCGTTTTCCAACTTTACAAGAGCACTGGCCTCCCCATAAGTTTTGTAGATCGCGCGCAATGCGGGCACAGAGAGTAGGACATTCCGATTTCCAACAGTCCGAAAATCAGTTGGCAACTTCTTGACAGCAACTTCGCCTTCAAAATCCAAAGCAAAGTCTGGTATCCCAAGCACGTCCGAAACGGCAGCAGTTTGTTTTGCCGATAGTTCTTCCGTCGAAAGGTTTTTTCCGAGACTATTTGGTTCTAAACCCGTAAACTGGGCAAATTGAGCTTTACTAAAGCCCCTCATTTTTCTTAGTTCGTCAATAGACATAGATAATACTCAAAATGGTTTTGGCAGATTTAAATACATTATTCGAAATATCAATTGGATTGATATTAGCATCCAGTATAGCGCAAGCATTTCTTAAAAAAAGCATTCAAGAGATAACTGACAAACTGCTTCAAATCAACAACTTGTCAACCATCGCCAGTTTGGCTGACACTGAAAGGGCCGACTATGAGGAACGTGTATTTGAACTTGAATGCGAACTAGCAGCGGTTTCACTCGAGTTGTTGCCATTTTGCAAAAAGTTAGAGATTCTCAATCTCAGTGCTTTGCCAATAGTTATTTTCTGCACCATTTATGGAACATTTACATCCGTAGAATCTCCAACGTTTTTTCTAATATTTTGTTCAGTCGTCTGCCTGATGTGGGGGCCGACATTTGCAGCCATCGCTTGGGTAAAAGTTGACGCAAGCCTTTCGCCGCTAAGAACAACATCTAACAGTATAAGAGACGACATACTCGGGCAAAACTCGAGTCATTCATGAACGCTTCCCCTCAGCCGCCATATGGGAAACTCAATGCCGCCAAACCTCCACTTCCCCGTCTTGATCTCGGTAGATAGTGAACAGCATTTTGCGTTCGCCCTGTTCGTCATTCCCGCGCAGGCGGGAATCTAGGCATGAATCTCGGTTGAACGGACGCACTTCGGTTCTTGGACAACCCTAACTGGATCCCCACCTGCGCGGGGATGACGGTTGGGGTTGTGGATTGGTCCCGGATCAGGTCCGGGACAGCTGGGTTTGTTTGGCAGGCCTTTTTGCGCCACTGGCATTCCCGGCCAACGCGCCGGGATCAATGCCGCCACATCTCCACCTCGCCGTCTCGATCTCGGTAGATAGTGAACACCATTTCACATTCGCTCCGTTCGTCATTCCCGCGTAGGCGGGAATCCAGGCATGAATCTCGGTTGAACGGACGCACTTCGGTTCTTGGACAGTCCTAACTGGATCCCCGCCTGCGCGGGGATGACGGTTGGGGTTGTGGATTGGTCCCGGATCAGGTCCGGGACAGCTGGGTTTGTTTGGCGGGCCTTTTTGCGCCACGGGCATTCCCGGCCAACGCGCCGGGATCAATACCGCCAGACCTTCAGCTCACCGTCTTGATCTCGGTGGACTGTATATAGCAATTCAGTTACCGAACCCGTTGCTTCACGAATTTGGTCGAGCGGTTACGCGCAGCGGTCAAGGGTGATGATGACTGAGATTAGTGCGATTGCGAATGTCACGATGATGACCAGCACCCATGCAATATCTTCGGCTCAAGTTGTATCTAGTATTTGATTGAAAAATGTCAGCTCCAATTGGCAACTCCTCTAAAACTGTAAAGAAACGGCCACCAAAGCGAAAAGTACCGGTCGCCGGGGAGTTAGTAAGCTGCCAACAGACGGCCAATGACCATTTGATCCGAAAGCTCTGGACATGCGCCATTACCTCCCCGACCCTAAAAGATTGGAGAGACATCATTACAGCAATCAGCGAAAATCGACAGCACATGTACATCTGTACAATTGCGCCGCCCTGCAAAGGTGTGAATGTTAGGACCATCAAACATGAGGGAACGACAATGAACATCAATAAATGGATCGCAGCCTTAGTAGCTGGCGCAGCATCACTAATTTTTGGCACCGCAGCATTTGCGCAAGGCGACCTTGTGTTTAAGCACAATGGCAGTCCATATTTTTTGTACTCGAACTTAGCACCATGCCAAGCAGAACATGAGGGCAATGCAAATTACTGCGACCAAATGGGCAGCAAGGTGAGCTATTGCGACATCTATATGTTTTCAACCCGCAGTGTGTCTGAAGTGGCTAAGCTTCGCTGGGGCCGTGGCGACAGTGTGAAAGTTTATCACACCGGCACAAGCAACGTGGCATGTAACATCACACCGTAATCAGTTCGCCAACTTGCAGTTTACGCCTGCTCCGGCTCGTCTAAGGCAGCTTCGTACATATTCAACCCTTTGAGCGATGTTTTGGCGGCAAGCCAAAGTTCAGCTTCGTCTTTGACCACTTTGCACATGACGTTGAGGCCCATTAGCAAATTCTGTAACGCCAACGCGGTTGCGTGGATATCCAAGTCTCTGGGGAACTCTTTAGATTCTACGCCCAATTTAAGAAGCGCTTCAATGCGCTTAATATTGCTAAACACCAATTTTTCCAACGTTGGGCCCAACTTGTCGTTGGTGTTGCAAAGTTCTGCAACTGAATTGACCAAAAGGCATCCTCGTGCCTCTGCATCATTGGCGCGAGCGGCGCATGCTTCTTTATACACCATGGTCAAAAGCACCTTCACATCAATCGGTGGGGTCGCCAAAGCCAACGCGTAATCCGGCGATTGCTGCGCATAGTGATTAAGCGCTTCCATGAACAGGTTTTCGCGAGTGCCAAACGCATTGTAAAAGCTAGAGCGCGTAATCCCCAACTGTTCCGACAGCGCCTTAACAGACGACGCCTCATAGCCATCACGCCACATGATGTTCATCACGTCGTCGATTGCCTGCTCACGATCAAATGCGGTGGGTCGACCCATTCTTAGTCCTTTCTGTACATTGTTGTACAAAACAGTTGATTTTATATGCAGCGCTGTATAAAACAAATTCAGGAATTACTCAACTAAGACCAAAATGGGGAGACTAAAATGAGCGCATTTGTTGTCGCAACACCAAAAATCACCAATCCCGAAAAGTTCGCGGAATATTCAAAGGCCGCTGGTGCAACGGTAGGCGCGCATGGCGGGGCCGTGGCAAAGCGGGGAAAGTATGTTGAAACGCTCGCGGGCAATGTCGATCATCAAAGTGTTGCTGTTATCGAGTTCTCAGATATCGATGCGCTGAACACCTGGTTCAACTCCCCCGAGTATCAAGCCATCATCCCATTGCGAGATGAAGCATGCGACATGACCCTGGTGAGCTATATAGCTCCCCCTGCCTAAGCTCACGCATTAGCCCCACAACCCATTCGTGGGGCTAATGCCTGTAATTCCGAGTACAAATTGACAATCACATCAAAACTCAGTTTCCCACATATATGTACAAAACAGCCGAAATACTTCCACACACCCAATGCATTGTTAGATCGAATCTCTAATTGATGGAAATTTTGGACGATATGCATCCTAAAACAATTTCACTGACCAAAATCAGACGCCGTAATGCGTTGTAAATAAACACTTATTTCTCCAAGTCTAATTTCCAAGCACATCCTTGACAGCCCACAAGTGCCACACTATGTTGCGGCCAACTTTGAGGGGTGCATTTGCCTTTCGTTTTTGGCGAAATTTTTGGGAGTTTTGGTCAATGCCAAGTTCTAAAAATGATCCGAAAAACGGCAAATCATCTGTTCCGATTGCTGCTCAAGTTGATGAGACCCGCGCTCTAGCCGAAAAAATTAAGTCGGCAAGAAAAGATGCGGGTTTGATCGAACAAAAGAAGGCGTCGGAAGCTCACCTCACTGGGCATGCGCGGGCAGTGCGATTAGGCACTGAATTTATCGCAGCAATTCTGGTGGGAACGGGCATTGGTTTTTTTGCTGATCGGATTTTTGGCACAGCGCCATGGATCATGTTGGTAATGGTGTTGGTGGGATTTGCCGCCGGGGTTTTAACTGTTGTGCGAAGTGCAGCAGATATGAATTCGGCGGTTATAATTACTCCGGATATGGATTTGGGGCCGGAAGTCGATGACGAAGACGACAACGGTTAGCGAGCAATAAGGGGCTGGAGCGTGGCAAACGATCCAATTCATCAGTTTAAGATCAACGATATTTTTTCCATTGGTGGTTCCGGTGAGGAAGCTTCTGGCGGTCTGCAAATTGCCTTCACGAATTCGGCCTTGTTTATGGTCATTACAGTGTTGATAATTTCTGCATTTTTGATCCTTTCAACCCGCGGTCGCGGTTTGGTTCCAGGTCGATTGCAACTGCTTTCTGAAATGCTCTACGAGTTTATTGCCAGCATGGTGCGCACAGCAGCAGGCACCGAGGGAATGAAGTTCTTCCCATTCGTGTTCTCGCTGTTCATGTTTATTCTTGTCGCGAATATGCTGGGCATGGTGCCATTCTTCTTCACCATCACAAGTCACATCATTGTCACCTTCGCTCTCGCGATGTTGGTAATTACTGTTGTGCTTGTTTATGGATTTATGAAAAACGGCCTTGGCTTTTTGAAACTGTTCGTTCCTGCTGGTGTGCCGGGTTACGTGTTACCAATCGTTATTCCGATTGAGATCGTTTCATTCCTGTCTCGTCCGATCAGTCTTTCTGTTCGTTTGTTTGCGAACATGCTAGCTGGCCACATCACGTTGAAAGTGTTTGCTGGCTTTATCGTTACATTGTCTTCGTTTGGATTTGTGGGCTGGCTTGGTGCCATTCTGCCCTTCTCGATGACGATTGCGCTTACAGCGCTTGAGTTTTTGGTCTCTGCTTTGCAAGCTTATGTGTTTGCGGTTTTGACCTCCATGTACCTCAACGATGCGATACATCCATCGCACTAGTTGAGTTAAAGAACGCGTTATCGACCATGCCGGTTCGATGACAAATTGAAAACATCGCATTTAGAAGCTTTGAAAGGATTTTACAATGGAAGCAGAAGCAGCGAAGTTTATCGGTGCCGGTATCGCCTGTGTGGGCATGGCTGGGGCTGCAATTGGTGTGGGTAACATCTTTGGCAATTTCTTGTCAGGTGCATTGCGCAACCCATCTGCCGCACAAAGCCAGTTCGGTAACTTGATCTTTGGTTTTGCGGTAACAGAAGCTTTGGGAATTTTCTCATTCTTGGTTGCCCTATTGCTATTGTTCGCCGTTTAATTCTAACGGTACAGTTTCAGGCAGCCCATATTTGCAGATGATGCATTTTTGGGCTGCCTGACCATTACACGCTCTTTGTCCTCTGCATTTGATGCAGTATGGATAATTGCACCAAAGGCCCTAGATCATTTCAAATTGAAATGAGATTTAGGCATATGAATTTTAGGTATCCAGATGGCAGGCACCACAACAACATCGCAAGATACAGACGCCGCGACAGACACCCACGCTTCAACAGAGGCACATGGCGGTGATCATGGCGGCACAGGCGTATTTCCCCCGTTTGATCCAGCGACATTTGGTTCGCAGCTCTTATGGTTGGCGCTAAGCTTTGCTGCGCTTTATCTTTTGATGAGCAAAATTGCGTTGCCACGGATCGGTGAGATTTTGGAAGTTCGGCGTGACCGAATTGAAGGCGACTTGGCGGAAGCCGAACGTCTTCGCCAAAAGACTGACCAAGCCATTGAAGCTTACGAAGCTGACTTGGCACTCGCCAAGAAAAAAGCGCACACTATTGCGGAAGAAACACGCGAAAGTATCCGCAAGGATCTGGACGCAAAACGCAATGATGTTGAAACTGATCTTGCTAAAAAGATGGCGACAGCCGAAAGCCGCATTCAGACTACAAAAACTGAAGCGCTTGGCCATGTTGACGAAATCGCAAGTGACACAGCGCATGCGCTAGTAACAAATATTTTGGGCCGCACGGCGCAAAAGGCGACAAAAGATGCTGTCGCTAAGGTTGTGAAAGGTTAAGGCAAATGGAACTCGATGCAACCTGGTGGGCGTTTATTGGTCTGATCGTATTTTTGGGTATTGTCGTCTATTTGGGCGTTCCCAAACAGGTTATGGGCATGCTCGACGAGAAGTCGAAAAAAATTGCCGATGATCTAGACGAAGCAAAACGCCTTCGTGAAGAAGCACAATCTCTTTTGGCAGAATATGAGCGCAAGCGCCAAGCTGCTGAAGAAGAAGCTCAAGAGATCATCGACGCTGCAAAGGCACAAGCCACTCGCCTAACTGAAGATGCAAAACAGTCTTTGGAAGAGTTGATTACGCGCCGTACAAAAGCAGTTGAAGAAAAGATTTCTCAAGCTGAAGCGCAAGCTATTGCCGATGTTCGTGCTCGTTCAGCCGACATCGCAGTTGAAGCAGCCCGCATAGTGCTTACTGACAAGATGGCAGAAAAAGGCGACGACTTGGTTGCTCAAGCCATCAAGGATGTTTCAGCAAGCCTGAACTAATCCAGTTTAAGAGTGCTATATTGCTAAGAATTTACGGGCCCTTTCGGGCCCGTTTTCATTTTGTTGCTGCAATGAAACTAATTTCAAGAAAATAGTCTTTCGCAGCAGCGCGAGCTTCGATGCAGGTGCGTGCTGGCGGCAAAGCATCAGATTGGGCGAGCCATTTATCCCATTGCGCGTTCATATGCTGATAGTCGGTGATATCGGCCAACGCGATATCAACCCGCACCAGTAGCTCGCGTCCACTTTTTATTTCTTCGAGTAGATCATCAATTTGGGCCAATATCTCGGCCGTTTGCTCGCCAACAGAACTGCCGGGGTGTTGGGTGGCCAGCCCCGAACTAAAAATCAGCCCGTTGGTGATCACTGCATTTGAATGCCGTTTGCCAGATTGTATGCGTTGCATTTTTACCTCCTGAGTTGGTCAAATTCGATCCCATTTGAGGGGCAAAACGCAATCGTCTTTTTGGCGGTTTATCATTCCGAAACCGCAAGTTGTGCGCTAAGGTTCGCCTGCAAGGACAAAGAGCAGAGACAAACAATATGGCCAAATCACTCTCACCCTTTTTGATGTTTACTGGCAAAGCCGAGGAAGCGATCAATTTTTATGTCGAGCTGTTTCCAAACAGTTCTATCGACAAGTTAACCCGTTACGGCCCTGACGACGCAGGCACGGCGGGCACCATTCAACATGCGACGATAAATCTAAACGGGCAAAAACTGTTCTTCATCGACAGCCCGGCAGTTCACGAATTTGATTTTACGCCGTCAATTTCAATGTTTGTGGAAGCTGAAAACGCACAAGAAGTCGACAGGTTGCATGAGGCACTTTCAAATGACGGGCTGACATTCATGCCACTTAACAGTTACGACTTTGCGACCCGCTATAGTTGGGTGCAGGATAAGTTCGGCGTGTCTTGGCAACTTGGGTTTGAGGTCAGCACCTAGCGCGCGATGGCGCTATTGCTCTAAGCGCAGGCGCATATGAGGAAGCTCGCGCCCGCTTACAGAACCTGAAGGATACGCGCCGAATTGTTTGAAGCCCATCTTCTCGTAAAATGGCGCAGCACCCGGGTCGGCAACCACGTTTATGATGGTCGCGCCTTCTGATTTGGCGGTTTCAACTGCCCATATAAATAGCTGGCGCCCTACCCCTTTGCCTATCCAGTCGGGATCGATAAATAGTTTTTCAAGCTCTGCGGTTGTGCCATCCAGAACAAGCTGAACGACACCCGCTAGACGGCCATCATCGTCTGCAACCATTATGAAGTCTTGATCTAACTGATGTGGCGTAAGGGTAAGTTCTTCCCGACAAGCTGCAATAAACGCCGCGTCATATTTCCAATAGGCTTTGGAGCGAAGGCAAAGCTCGCTCAATGCGGGGAGTTCGTCAATAAGCGCAGAACGGATTTTCATTTGGAACTCCTTGCAATTTGGAATGGCTTTAACAGGTTGGTGGCTGTGGGCAGGTTTGTAACATGTTTTCACCCAACATTACGACAGCAGGTGTGTATTCATTCCAATTGTCCTTTTGGCAAAAATAATGGGAATGCTCGCTAAGCAATGCCTGCATGGGTTGTTCCCATTCAACGTCGATTGAGATGAGCTGCTCAGCGGTGTACAACATGTAGTCCATATAGGAGAGATAGGCTGACTTTTCTGCTGCGGTTTGAATTTTACAAAAATCGGCAATTGCCAATTGCGGCTTCTGAATGGATATGTTCAGAAACTCACGATAGATTTCCCGCGCGCTTTGCGCACGTTGCTGGCCGTCAGATGCATCGATCTGCGCCTTTACCGCAACGAGGGCGACTATCCCCACAATTGCTGTCGCCATCGCTGAGAACGCACTTATAAGAACAGTGTTTCGCTCGATCCAGTTGCGCATCATCTAAACTTTCGGCCACTGCTGGGTAGCGCAATGAATTCCACCACCGACTTCGCCGACCGGATCGACATTGAGGGTGATCACTTCGCGGTCTGGATATAGTTTTTGCAAGGTCGCTAAAGCCATCGCATCACGTTCAACGTCGCCAAACTGGGCGCAAATCACCGCGCCATTGCAAATGTAATAATTGGCGTAGGCTGCAACGAAATCCTCCGATTTAACACGAGGGGATAAGGCTTCAGCCAACTCCACCAATTCAAAATTCTTGCCGTTTGCATCGGTTGCCGCAGACAAAATATCGAACGTTTCATATGCACTTTTCGACCATGCATCGTCTGGGTATACTTCATCGGGTAGTTGGATTAGAACGCGCCCTTCGCCGACGAACCTCGCTAGAGAATCAATGTGATAATCTGTGATGTCAGCACCGGCAACACCGGGCGCCCAAATGATCTTTTTCGCGCCATAAGCTTCAAGCAACAGGTTGGACACCGCCTCCTTATCGCCGCTGTTGCGGTTGGGATTTATCCAACTGCTTTCATGCGCGATTAAAGTGCTGTGGCCGTCAAACTCAACCCCGCCGGGCTCGCCCACAAGTCCGTTCTCCAGCAAAGCCAATCCTAACCGCTCAGCGACACGACGGGCCACCTGCCCGTCATTTTCATGCACCTGCTTGTTGCCCCAACCGTTGAAATTAAAATGGCGGATTGCAAGCTCACCCTTGGGGTTTTGCACAAAAGACGGGCCGCTATCCCGCGCCCACAGATCATCAGTCGGGATCTGCCATATCTCGATATTTTTGGCGAGCTTTGTTCGCGCCGCCGCTTCAAACTGTGCGTCCATCAACATGATGACGGGCTCGAATTCGCTGATCGTGTTTGCAATGTCCGCAATGGATTGTTGCAGATCGGCCAAAAAGTACTTGTCTGGATGCACGATACGGCTCACGGGCCATTGCATGAATGTGGCTTGGTGCGGTTGGGCTTCCTCGGGCTGCTTAAAGGCCGACATGGCAAACCCCTTGGTTGGCAAAGCAACAATTCCTGCCAAAGCGGCTACCTGAACGACAAACGCTCGGCGTGTCGGCATGATGGAACTCCCTGATTTTCATCATGCAGCATTTCAAGCTGCGTGCATCTCGTCAACACTAGGAGACACACGCAGCCAAGATTTTGGTTTACTGTGCGTCGCTTATTTCTTGCTCAAGGCGGACATAACTTTCTTCCATGCCATTTTCCATACCAGAAGCCAACATTGCCTCGCGTGTTGCTGCGTCGGGCATTGTCATCTGCATCACCATCAAAGTACCGCTGCTATCAGCTTTAAACTCAGTAACAACATGATTGTCGGGCGTTGGGTCAGGCAGGTGCATACGCTCCACATGAACGGTTTTTTGATTTGGTATCAATTCGATAAATTCGCCAGTGAGGTAAAAACTAGCGCCTTCGTCATTTGCCCAATCATAGCGAATTTTGCCGCCCGGCTTTGGATCACACTGGCATTTTGGCATGGTCCATCCAGGGGGACCCAACATCCATTTTTGAATAATCGCCTCATCAGTATGGGCGCGGTATACAGCGCTTGGTGATGCCGCGAATTTGCGCCGAACAATTAGATGACGATCGCCCTCTAGTTCCAAACTCAGTTTACTCATCGTTTTGGTTTCCTTCTGTTGTGTTCATTTGTGCCAACACATTGTCGAGCCGGTCATAGTTGGTGCTAAGCGCTGTGCGCAACATATCTAGCCAGCTTTCGATGGCATCAATACTGTTGGGCGCCAGTCGACAGGGACGTTTCGCACCGTCGATGCGGCGCATGACAAACCCTGCCTCTTCCAACACTTTTAGGTGCCGCGAAATGGCTGGCTGGGTGAGCTCGAATGGCGCGGCGATATCCAAAACAGTGGCTTCGCTTTGCGCAAGACGGGCCAAGATTGCGCGGCGAGTCGGGTCGGCCAATGCGGCAAAGGCTGTGTCCAAGTTCATAATATGATTCCTATGTTATAT